>CAZEAX010000342.1:0-5551 GCA_964510405.1 uncultured Streptomyces sp.
ACATACGCGCGAAGTGATTTCGGCGACGGCGTCCGCGAGCGCAATCGGTTGCGCGGTCTTGTCGCGCCGCCCCTGGTACTCGATCTGGCCCTGCTTCAGGCTGCGGTCGCCGACCACAATGCGATGCGGGATGCCGCTCAATTCCATGTCGGCGAACATGACGCCCGGCCGTTCGTCGCGGTCGTCGAGCAGTACGTCGATGCCGGCGGCCGACAGGTCGGCATAAAGTTTCTCCGCCGCTTCGCGCACCGCCGCACTCTTGCCGATGCCGATCGGCACGATCGCAAGCGCGAACGGCGCAATCGAGGCCGGCCAGATGATGCCGCGCTCGTCGTGGTTCTGCTCGATCGCGGCGGCGACGATGCGCGTGATGCCGATGCCGTAGCAGCCCATTTCCATCGGCTGCTGTTTGCCGGTTTCGTCGAGAAAATTGCATTTGAGGACCGACGAATACTTGGTGCGCAACTGGAAAATATGCCCGACTTCTATGCCGCGGCAGATTTCGAGCGCGCCCTTGCCGTCGGGGCTCGGGTCGCCGGCCACCACGTTGCGGATATCGGCAACCAGCGCGGGTTCGGGCAGATCGCGTCCCCAATTGACATTGCAGTAATGCTGGCCGTCGACATTGGCGCCGCACGCGAAATCGCTGGCGGTCGCCGCCGAGCGATCGACGATCACCGTGAGACCGGCGGGGTGCTTGACGTTAAGCGGGCCGAGCGAGCCGAAGCCGGCGTCGAATACCGCACGCACTTCGGCCTCGGTCGCGGGCTGCAGCGGCGTCCGTAGCGCGGACAATTTTGCCGCCTTGATCTCATTCAGCATGTGATCGCCGCGCAGCAACAACGCAACGAGCCCGCTGGCGCCGCGGTAGACGAGCGTTTTGACGGTTTGTTGCGGCGGAATATTAAGCAGGCGGCAGAGATCATCGATCGTGCGCACGCCGGGCGTGGCGACGGTTGTCATTGCGGCACCGGGTTCGCCGCGCGCCGCGGGGGTCGCCAATGCTTCGGCGAGCTCGATATTCGCGGCGTAGTCCGAGTCCGGGCAGAACGCGATCGCATCCTCGCCTGAATCCGCGAGCACGTGAAATTCGTGCGAACCGGTGCCGCCGATCGAGCCCGTATCCGCGGCGACCGCGCGAAACTTCAGTCCCAGGCGCGTGAATATGCGCGTGTAGGTATCGTACATGTTGCGGTATTCGCGCTCGAGGTCGGCGTAACTCGAGTGAAAAGAGTAGCCGTCCTTCATCACAAACTCGCGTCCGCGCATGACTCCGAATCGCGGCCTGCGTTCGTCGCGGAATTTGGTCTGAATTTGATAGAAGTGCACCGGCAACTGGCGGTAGCTCTTGATCTCGTTGCGCGCGATGTCGGTGACGACTTCCTCGGACGTCGGCTGGACCACGAAATCGCGCTCGTGACGGTCTTTCAGGCGCAGCAATTCCGGACCGTAGGCCTGCCAGCGACCGGACTCCTGCCACAATTCCGCCGGTTGCACCACGGGCATCGAGAGTTCGATCGCGCCGGCCCGGTTCATTTCCTCGCGCACGATCGCTTCCACCTTGCGCGCGATGCGCAGGCCCATCGGCATCAGGCTGTAAATTCCGCTGCCCAAGCGCCGGATCAAACCCGCGCGCAGCATCAGGCGGTGGCTCACGAGCTCGGCTTCCGACGGCGCTTCCTTGAGAGTCGAGAGAAAGAATTTCGATACGCGCATGACTACCCGAAATCGTTGAAAGCCCTTATTCTACCGAACCCAAGTGTATTTCCGGAAAATCTCTCCCGCATGAAGTTCCTGCAAAGCTGGCGCGTACGCAAACCTGCCGACGACAGCGAATCGGTCTACATCAGCGAAAAATTCGGCGTGCGCACGCTGCATATCGGCAGCGATACGGTGCAAAGCTCGATGCGCATCGCGCGCCCGAACGACCTCGAAGTTTCCTATACGCGCAGCATGATGGCGTTCCTGCTGTTCAAGCCGGAGCCCGCGGACGTGCTGATGGTGGGGCTGGGCGGCGGCTCGCTCGCCAAGTTCATCTACCATCAACTGCCGCGCACCCGCACCATCGCGATCGAGATCAACGCGCGAGTGGTGGACATCGCTCGCCAGTATTTCTGCGTGCCGCCCGACGACGAGCGGCTCGAGATCGTCGTGACCGACGGCGCCGCCTATTTGCATGACAATGAAGTCGATGTCGATGTACTGGTGGTTGACGGCTACGACGCGGAATCGCAAGTCGAGGCGCTGTCCACGCCGGCCTTCTACCGGGACTGCGCGAGCGCGCTCGGCGATGCGGGCGTGCTGGTCGTCAACCTTTGGGGGGGCGATCGCAATTTCACGACGTGCGTCAATCGCCTTGCCAAGGCTTTCGACGGGCTGGTCGCCTGCCTGCCGGCGGGCAAGCCCGGCAATATTGCCGCGTTTGCATTCAAACGCAGCCCGGGGCAGCCGACCTGGCACGAATTACGTACGCGCGCCGAACAACTCGAGGCCCGTTATGGGCTTGAATTTAAGCGATTCGTGAACGAGTTCGCACTGATGAATCCGCACGACGAAGAGCGTCTGCTGCTTTAGTTACACAGCTTTCATTTCATGCAGCTTTGTGGAAGAATCTAAGCCAATCAGAGCATACACAGGGTGACTCACATGATCGACCGTGACGGATATCGCCCCAATGTCGGAATCATAATCTGCAACTGGAAGAACGAGGTTTTCTGGGGCAAGCGCGTCAAAGAACATTCATGGCAGTTTCCGCAGGGCGGCATCAAGGCCGGGGAAACTCCGGAGCGCGCGATGTTTCGCGAACTGCACGAGGAAGTCGGGCTCGTCGCCGAGCATGTGAGGATACTGGGCCGCACGCGCGACTGGTTGCGCTATGAAGTGCCCGAGCAGTGGGTGCGCCGCGAATGGCGCGGCAATTACAAAGGCCAGAAACAAATCTGGTATCTATTGCGGCTCGTCGGCCGCGATTGCGATGTGCATCTGCGCGCGTCCGAAAAGCCCGAATTCGACGCGTGGCGGTGGAACGACTACTGGGTGCCGCTCGAATCGGTGATCGAGTTCAAGCGTGACGTCTATCAGTTGGCGCTCAACGAGCTTGCGAAGTACCTGCACCGCAATCCGCACGAAAGGCGCTCTAACGCCGTCAGTGCGCCCTGACTGCGACCTGTTTCCGGTGGTGCTTTGATTTGTCGCAAAGACTGGCGCCGCCGATAAGCTGAAAATTAAAACGTTGTCAGGCAGGCGGCGAGCCGCTTGCGCCCGTATCTACCCTGTTCTTAAGCGGTAATTGACAGTTGCCGACCGTGGTTTTACACTTGATCGACAGATTAGATTAAGTCTAATTACGGTGCCGGCTCGGACGATCGTGCAGTGGAATTCCGAGTTCGGCTGGTTATCGCCGGCCCCCGCTGGCCGGATTGGCAATTGAACAACTGGAGAAAACGATGCAACTCAAAGGATCGAAAACCGAAGGGAATCTGAAGGCCGCATTTGCCGGCGAATCGCAAGCCAATCGCCGCTACTTGTATTTCGCAGCGAAAGCCGACGTTGAAGGTCAAAATGATGTCGCGGCTGTGTTCCGCTCGACCGCGGAAGGTGAAACCGGTCACGCGCACGGCCACCTCGAGTATCTCGAAGCGGTCGGCGATCCGGCGACCGGGTTGCCGATCGGCAAGTCGCGCGACAACTTGAAGGCCGCGATCGCCGGCGAGACGCACGAATACACCGACATGTATCCCGGCATGGCGAAAGCCGCGCGCACCGAAGGTTTCGAAGAAATTGCCGATTGGTTCGAGACGCTCGCGAAAGCCGAACGCTCGCACGCCAACCGCTTCCAGAAGTCGCTCGACGCGCTGGCCGACTAACCGCAGAACGGCAACACGCAGGCGGAAGGCTTCAGGGTCTTTCGCCTTCTTTTTTCTTTCATTTCGATGAAGGCATGACCATGCGCGAAGGCAGCCTGGAAGCGCCCACCCGCCACCCGCTCGGGTGGCAGGAGCCTGACTTCTATAACGAAGAAAAGGTCGTCGCCGAACTTGAGCGCGTTTTCGACATCTGTCACGGTTGCCGGCGCTGCGTCAATCTGTGCACCGCGTTTCCTCACCTCTTTGACCTGATCGACGAGGGCAAAACCGGCGAATTGGACGGCGTGGACAAGTCCCGGTTCGGCGAGGTCGTGGATCGCTGCTACCTGTGCGATACGTGCTACATGACGAAGTGTCCGTACGTGCCGCCGCACCAGTGGAACGTCGATTTTCCGCACCTGATGCTGCGCGCCAAGGCGGTCAAGTACAAGTGCGGCGAGACGTCCGTGCGCGACAAACTGCTGTCGTCGACGGATGCGCTGGGCAAACTCGCGACCATCCCCGTCGTAGTCCAGTTCGTGAACGCCGCGAACAAATCATCTACCGTGCGCGGCGCGATGGATAAACTGCTCGGCGTACACAAAGACCGCGTGCTCCCGGAATACGCCGGCGCAAAGTTCCGCACTCACGCGGCCGCCGACGCGTCGTTTGCGGTGCGCGAGGGCAAGACGACTCCCGGCAAGGTCGCGATCTTCGCCACTTGCTACGTCAACTATAACGAGCCGGGCATCGGTCATGATCTGCTGAAGATCCTCGCGCATAACGAGATTCCGTCGGTCATCGTCGAGAAGGAGGCGTGTTGCGGCATGCCGAAGCTGGAACTCGGCGATCTCGACGCCGTGGCGAAACTCAAAGCGATCAACATCCCGCCCCTGGCGAAACTCGCGCGCGAGGGCTATGCGATCCTGACAGCGATTCCGTCATGCACGCTGATGTTCAAGCAGGAGTTGCCGCTCATGTTTCCCGACGATGCCGACGTCAAAGCGGTCCAGGCGGCGATGTTCGATCCGTTCGAGTACCTGGTGATGCGCAATAAGGATGGGCTGCTGAAAACCGGCTTTAAGAACGCGCTCGGCAAAGTGTCGTACCACATCCCCTGCCACTCGAGGGTACAGAACGTCGGGCAGAAGACGCGCGAAATGCTCGCCCTGGTACCGGGAACGGAGATCAATACCGTTGAGCGCTGTTCCGGGCACGACGGCACCTGGGGTGTCAAAAGCGAATTTTTCGCGCAATCGATGAAAATCGGCCGCCCGGTGTTCAAGCAAATGGCGGCGACGGACCCGGACTACCTGAGTTCGGACTGCCCCATCGCCGGCCGCCACATCCAGCAGGGTATCGGCGAGTCGCGCGCGCAAAAAGAACACCCGCTCGCGTTGCTGCGCATCGCGTACGGACTTTAAGTTCGTATGTTCGTATCATAGGACCGGCAATGCCCCAAATTGTCCCTGACAGCCTGATGACGCTCGAAGCTTACGCGAAGGCGCGCAAGGATTTTCGCGCGCGCGTGCTCGCCCACAAGAAGAACCGCACCGTGCCGCTCGGCGAACACGTCACGTTGATATTCGAGGACGAACTCACGATCCGCTATCAAATCCAGGAAATGCTGCGCGTAGAACGCATTTTCGAGGAGGCGGGAATTCGCGACGAGCTCGATGCCTACAATCCGCTGATCAGATCGGAAG
>CAZEAX010000343.1:0-5544 GCA_964510405.1 uncultured Streptomyces sp.
AGTCCATCATTATGGAGTCAGGTCTTGCAATCCAACATTTTTAAATTGAGCAATGCATGATTGCAAGACCTGACCCCGTTAGTGATTTGCGGGCGACGCTTTATTTATGCTGCATTGGCTTTCGCCGGCTTGCGTTCCGCGAGTTCCTTCTCGATCTCCGCCAGAGTGACTACGTCCGCATACTTCGCGCTGATTTCAAACAAGCTGACCTTGTGTGAAAACTGGCTTCTGTCGTAAACGCATTCTTCGACGACGGTGGCGGGTATCGCGTACGCAAATGAATCCATGGCGGTGGCGCGAACGCAGCCGCTGGTGCTGCAGCCGGAAATAATGAGCGAGTCGACGCGCAGCATGTTGAGCTGAGTCACCAGCGAGGTGCCGAAGAAAGCGCTGCTTTGGCGCTTGCTGATAATGAACTCGCCGGGCAACGGCGCAATCTCGCCCGGGATTGCGGTGCCGCGGTTTCCGGGGCGATGAATGGGGCTCGTCGAAATTCCACTGAGTTTTTTGCTGAACAGCCCCGCATCCACCGATCCCTGCCGCTCGATGATTGCGTAAAAAACGGGAATTTCCGCGGCGCGAGCCGCCTTGAGCAGGCGCGCGGTCGCCCTGACCGCCGCCCAGGCAACATCGCCGCAACTCGTCGGAAATCCCGATTCCCGGATCGATTGCAGCGTCGGCACGTCGAGTCCGACCGTGCGGTGCTGGATGTCTATGATAATGAGCGCGGGCTTTTCACCGAGACCCAGGCGCACACCTTCGACCCCCTTGAAGCCCGACTCTTTGTAGATCTCGTAGTCCTCTTCGGGGATGACATCGCTCCATTTTCTTTTCATCATCGAACTCCTTTACAGATAGTTTTAACGGCAATCGAATCGCGAATACTGTTACTCCGCCCGTATCCCTGCGTCCTTGATGACTTTTGCCCACTTCCTGGCCTCGGACGCAATGTGCGATCCAAATTCAGCCGGCGTGCCGCCGACCGGCTCCGCCGCCTGTGCCGAGAGTTTGGCTTTGACGTCCTGAGACCGCAACGCGTTCGCGATTGCGGTGCTCAAGCTCTGGACGATTTGCGGCGCTGTGTTCGCCGGAGCCAGCACGCCGTACCAGCCGACTGAATCGTAGCCGGGAACTCCCGACTCGGCGATGGTAGGCAATTCGGACAGGGCTGCAAGCCGCTTGCCGCTGGTGACCGCGAGCGGTTTAACTCTGCCTGTCTTCAGGTACGGAGAACTCGCAAGCGCATCCGGAAAGAGCATCTCGATCTGACCGCCTATCAGGTCGACCAACGCCGGCCCGCCGCCCTTATACGGGACATGAACGATATCGACCTTCGCCATTGACTTGAACAGCTCGCCGGCGAGATGCACTGACCCGCCTATTCCGGCGCTGCCGAAGTGGATTTGGCCGGGATTGCGCCTGGCCAGCGCGATCAGTTCCTTGACCGAAGACACAGGCAAGGTTTTGGTTACGATCAGTATGTTGGAAACGAGGGCAACCAGCGAAACGGGCGCAAAGTCTTTCGCGGCATCGAACGGCAGTTTTTCATACAGACTGGGTTGAATCGCAATGGTATTCGGCGTCATCAAAAGCGTGTAGCCGTCGGGAACCGCTTTTGCGACCAATTCCGTACCGATGATTCCGCTCGCTCCGGCCCGATTGTCGACAATGACGTTCTCGCCCAGCGTTTCGCTCAGCTTCTGTCCAAGTATTCTCGCCAGTATGTCGTTGGCGCCGCCGGGCGGGAACGGCACTATCAGGCGGATGGGCCGGGAAGGATAGCCTTGGGCGTGCGCTGCATCCATGCCTGCGATAAGCAGAGGCAGGCATCCGACAACGATGGTGCGCACAACAACCGATTGCATTCGTGCCGCCCAAAAATGCATGTCTCGCTTCTCCAGAAAGATTTATTGCAAAGATAATTGCGCGTGCAAAGTCGATAATACTACTTTGCTTGCGGGGCCGGACCGGGCCGGGTCTTCGTAGAGCTTGAAGCGCGCGTTTCTACCGACGTGCCAGCGTCGATTTGCGGCGCGTTGCGCGGGAAAACCGAAAGGGGACGCAGATTCTGCTGCGTCCCCTTTGGTTTATGCCGATCGGCGCGGCGGCATTCGACTATCCGTTACGAAGCTCCGCCGGCATTCGAAGCGATGAATAACCCCCGATTCAGGTGTCCACCATTCATGGGTAAGATCACACTGCCCCGATTTATTGCAATTGGATATTCCCGGCGCCCTCATTCCCGCAGCGCGGCAAGGTCGATCTTGCGGTCGAAGAATCCGGGCACCGATCTTAAGAACGTATCGCTCCGCGCGCGCGGCCAGCAACCGAAATCGCAGTTGCCCGAAAACTTGGTCTCGATCTCGGCACGCGTCAACGGTTCATCGGCGCCGCCGCGTATATGCGACTGCCGCTCTTCGACCGTCCGGCCGTCATTCAATGTGATGCGGACGTGCCCCGTATAGGCTTTCGGATAAGGATCGTTCGGGTTCACCACGTAGCGCACCTTGGATGCGAGCGCCAGTATCCGTTCATCGCGCACCGTCTGGTCGGTAAAAGCGCCCAAGCCCGCACTGCCCGTCACGAACGCGACGGCGATATTGAACGGCGCGCTGAATTTTGCAATATAGGCGTTGGGCGGCCGGTGCTTGGAAGCGAGCGGCTCCCACAACCTGTCCACATAACCGTCGGCGGTTTCGCACAGCACATCCCTGATATCCTCAAGGCGGATGCCGCGCTTGGCCAGGCGCAGTGCGCAATCGATATAAGGCTGATTCATCGTGCCAGTGGCGTACGGCTTGAAGGTGATGCCTTCCATGAGCCATTGTTCGCCGAAGCCGTCGGTCAACGCCGCGAAATTACCCGCTTTGCTGCGCGCGAACCCGTTGAAGAGTCCGTGCACGCCCTCGAACACCGTGCGCGGGCCGAGAAAATCCTGTGAACCGAGGCGGGCGGCCTGCAATCCGGCCTGCGCCGCCCAGCCCGGATGCACGCGCTTGATCCACGCCCCGTCGGCCAGATACTCGATGATCCCGCTTGCAAAGCTGCCGGCATTGCCGAGCGCGTACGTGGTTTGCACGCGATTGAGTCCGAGTACTTTCGATACGGCGAGCGCCGCCGCGACCGCTCCGAGCACGCTGGTCGGATGAAACCCCGATTTGTGGACTGCCTTGGGCACGACCAACGAAAGCCGGCACAACGCCTCGACGCCCACCGCGATGCCGGCGAGCGCCGCCGGGCCGTCGCGCTCGAAGCGCTCGCACGCTGCCAGCACGGCAGGCAGGATAGGCGCGCTGCTGTGGACCGGACCGCCTTCGAAGGTGTCGTCGAAATCTTCGCCGTGTATGGCGGTGCCGTTAATCAGCGCCGCGGTTTGCGCGTTATAGGTGGCCTGGTGCCCGATCGCGGTGCATGGTCCTCCCGCGTCGACGCTGCCCAGCAGCGCGCGCATGTAATCGCTTTGGCGCGCGGCGAAGCACAGTCCCGTGGCGTCGATCAGCAACTCCTCCACACGGGTGCGAACGGCGGCTGGAATCGATTGCGGCGTGACGGCACCCGCTTTTTCCGCCAGCGTTTCCGCAACGGATACGATATTTTTTAAAGGTGCGTCCATGACTATCCCCTCGTCAGCCTGCCCTGCGGATTCGCAGTCGCGCGGGAAAGATGCGCGGCTGCGTCGAAATTACAGGTAGCCCAGCCATGACCAATAGGTGGCCGCGAACACCAGCAGCAAAACGTAACCGACCGCAGCGAGAACCAGTCCGATCCGCACGAAGTCTTTGACTTCGAATGTATCGGTGCCCAGGGCGATCATGTGGTGGGGCCCGCTCACGGGCAGGATAAAGCCGAAGCCAACCATGAACCCGAGCAGCAGCGTCGTGCCGACGACGTTTATTCCGGGGGTCTGCACGCCCTGCAATACGCCGATTACGATCGGTATCATGGCCGAGGCCAATGCCGCCGCACTCGACATGCCGAGGTGAATGACGATCATGAACATCGCCATCGTGGCGAAGATCGTGAATGCCGACGCATGCTGCAGGCCGAAGCCTCCCACGATAAATCCGGTCAGCCATCCGGCCGCCTGCGTCTTTAGCAGTGCGGTACCCAGGCTGACACCGATGCCGGTCAGCAGAATGCTTCCCCAGGCGATATGCTTCTGCGTTGCTTTCCATTCCATGATCCCGATGCGCGGAAGTAATAAAAGCGCAATCGCGGCAATCGTCGTCGACGATGTATCGAAATGATGCAGTTTGCCTTCAGTGACCCAGAACGCGAGAAGCACGACCGACAGCACCAGCAATTTCTTCTCGCTGATCGTCATCGGGCCGAGAGTTGCAACGGCCTTGCGGATGGATTCATTGCCGCCCGGGATCTCCTCCATTTCGGGCGGCATCATTTTCACCATGATGAAGTAAAGCGCGATCATCAACGTCAGGGCATAAGGCCCGGCGACGATCATCCAGTCGAGCCAGGTGATGGTGGTATGCAGCATTTTTTCGATGAAGCCGGTGGTCACGAGATTCCCGGCGGCCGCCGTCTTGAGTCCGATGATCGTGATCGTCGACGCCTGCGTCGTGGCGATCATCAACATGCTGGAAAACCGGCTGCGCTTGTCGAGGCCGAACGCGGCGACCATGCCCAGCATGATCGGCGCCATGCAGGCGACGCGCGCCGATGACGTCGGCAGGAAAAAGCTCAGCACGACCTGGGTGAGGAGCGTGCCGATCAGAATGCGGCGGGTGCTGCTCCCGACCTTCGAGAGAACGTTTAGTGCAATGCGCTTGTCGAGGCCGGTCATGCTCATGGCCTCGGCAATGAATAACGCCGCCGCGATCAGCACGACCCCCGTATTGGTAAAACCGTCCATCGCAAGGGAGAGCGCCGCGCCGGTCCCCATCGGATGATCCGGCTTTGCCAGATCGGGGGCGAGGCCGAGCAGGAAGGCCATCAACGTCGCGATGACGATGGCGCTCACCGCATAATCGATGGCTTCCGTGATCCAGACGATCACGGCAAACAGGAAAATGCCGAGAGTATATTGGCCGGCCACCGGCAGACCTTGCTGCGGCGGCAACATGACTATGATCGCGAGCGCCGCAAGAGCGACCCAGAACCCCCACTCCTTCGGCAAGGATCTTGCAGGCGCTTTTTGCGGGGCAATTGCAGCAGCGGGCGTATTCGACATCGATTTCTCCATGTCTCGGACAGAAAAAATGTTCGCGGGCGCTTATCCGTGTGACCGGGTCAAGAGACCACAAGTCGCATCAGGCGTTAGCGGATGGCCATTACCCAGGGGACGCCGATCGCGAGGAACACGCCGAGGAAGATCAAGCCGAAGATGGTGCCCAGCCGCCAGTAATCCCTGGCCGGCAGATAGCCGCTGCCGTAATACACCGGACTCGGGCCGGTGGCGAATGGCGTGATGACACCCATGATGCCGAGGGTGAGGCACAAGAGCAGCGCGTACTGCGGCATCGGCATCCCGGGGATGGTGGAGCCGATTGCCAGCATGACCGGCAATACGGCGGTCACATGCGCGGT
>CAZEAX010000344.1:0-5541 GCA_964510405.1 uncultured Streptomyces sp.
GGCTCATCGACGGCAATAGCATTGCCGCGGGCGATGCGGTGCTGGGACTCGCGTCGTGCGGCGCGCATTCCCACGGCTATTCGCTGATCCGCCGCATCGTGGCGCAGAAGAAAATCGACCTGTCGGCACAACTCGACGGCAGACCGTTGCGCGATCTCGTTCTCGCGCCGACCCGCATTTATGTGAAATCGATGCTGAACCTGATGGCGCGCATGCCGGTCAAAGGTCTTGCCCACATCACGGGCGGCGGTATCGTCGACAACGTGCCGCGCATTCTGCCGGAGGATCTGACCGCGCGGCTTGCGCGCGCGAACTGGCCGCAGTCGCCGCTCTTCGCGTGGCTGCAGCGCGAAGGCAACGTCGCCGATGACGAGATGCTGCGCGTGTTCAACTGCGGCATCGGCATGGTCGTCGTCGTCGCCGAGCAACACGCGAAGGAAGCAATGGAGGTGTTGCGCGCCGCCGGTGAAACCGTATGGCGCATCGGCGGCATCGATCAACGCGCGAAAAACGAGGCGCAAACCATCGTCGCATGAAAAAAATCGTCATCCTGATCTCGGGGCGCGGCAGCAATATGCAGGCAATCCTCGAAGCGCGGCTGCCGCTGACAGTCGCCGCGGTGATCAGCAATGACCCCGCGGCGGGTGGGCTCGCGACCGCGCAGAAGCACGGCATCGTTACCCGCATTGTCGATCACCGCGCGCATCGCGATCGCGCCGAATTCGACGCCGCACTCGGCAAAGAAATCGATTCGTTCAATCCGGATCTGGTCGTGCTTGCAGGATTCATGCGCATTCTTACCGACGCCTTCGTGAACCGTTACCGCGGCCGGCTCGTCAATATTCATCCGTCTTTGCTGCCGGTTTTCACCGGTTTGCACACGCACCGCCGCGCGCTGGAAGCCGGCGTCAAAGTGCACGGTTGCACCGTGCATTTCGTGACACCGGAACTCGACCATGGGCCTATCGTCATCCAGGCGGCCGTGCCGGTATTGGACGGCGACAGCGAAGACACGCTCGCCGCGCGCGTGCTCGCCGAGGAACACCGCATATATCCGCAGGCGCTGCGCTGGTTCTGCGAAGACCGGCTCGCCATCACGCCGCAAGGCACCGTGACTCTCAAGGCGGCGCGCGGCACGAGCGGCGCTCTGGTGTCTCCCGCCGTCGAACCATGATATTGCGCCGGCTGCTCGCAGTTGCGGCTTGCGCCGCGATCGGTGTCGCGAGCGCGGCGCCTCCCGAATCGGTCAAGGCGGATTACAACCTCTTCCGGGATGGCCTGCACATTGCGAACGTACAGGAGACTTACGCAAAAACCGGCACGAAGTACCAGATCGTCAGCGACACCAATGCGGTGGGACTTGCGCTGCTGTTTTTCAAGCGCGCCAAGGTCAAGGTACAGAGCGACGGCACCGTTACCAGAGACGGGCTGCAGCCGGAACGCTTCGAGTACGGGTTGATCAACGATCCGGACAACAACGTGAGCGCTACGTTCGACTGGCATGCGCACGAGCTGCACATGAAGTTCGACGGCAGCGACAAGGCATTACCGCTCGCCCCCGGCACACAGGACCGCATCAGCGTGATGTACCAGTTCATGTTCCTGCCGCAGGACAAACTGAAACTGCTCGAATTCGCGTTCACGAACGGCAAGAAAATCGAGCCTTACCGTTACGAGCTTGCCGGCAATGAACGGCTCGACACCCCACTTGGCAAACTGAATACGCTGCACCTCGTCAAGCAGCGCGAGCGCGATGAGAACGGCGTCGAAATCTGGCTTGCAGTCGATCGCCATCTGGTGCCCGTAAAAGTGCTGATCCTGGAAAACGACGGCACGAAATTCGAGCAGGTCATCACTCGACTCGACATTAAATGATTGTCAACGACAGCGTCATGCGCAAGCTCGGCTACTTCGTTGTGCTGTCGGTGCTGACGCACCTGTGGCTGATGTACGGCGTGCCGTTCGAGATGCCGCACTTCGACGCACCGCCGCGTGTGCTCGAAGCGCGCCTGCAACCCGCACCGCCGTTGCCGCCGGTAGTGCCGCACGTTCAGCCGGTACCCGCGCATCCCGCGCCTAAGCAGCAGCCGGTCGCGCCGGTGATGACATCGTCGTCGACTTCCGCGCCGCCCATCTTCGCGCCCGAGCCGCCGACAACGCAGGCGCCCGCCGAAACCGCATCGATTGACGTTGCCGCCGCCGTCGCAGAGAACAAGCCGGCTGCCGCGCCTGCCCCCGCCCAGCCGCTGGCACGGCGGCTGCCGCATAAAGGCGAAATTGCCTACACTTTATATCTGGGCAACGACCGCTTCACCGTCGGAAGCACGCTGCAAAGCTGGGAAATCAGCGGCGATCTCTACCGGCTCGAGAGCGTATCCGAAACCACCGGGCTCGCGTCCGTGTTCAGCCGCCAGCACATGGCGTACGAAAGCCGGGGCAAGCTCACCGCCGCGGGCCTCAAGCCGGAGCACTTCACGACCGAGCGCGTACGTTCGGGCAAGAGCGAGAAAGCGGCCGCCGAATTCAATTGGGCCGCGGCCTCGGCGGCGATCGGCAATCCGCCGCACAGCGTTGCCTTGCCCGCCGGCGCGCAGGACATTGTGAGTTTCATGTATCAACTGGGACTCGCGCCGTTGACGCCGGGACGCATCGAGCTCCCGATCACCGACGGCTGGAAACTCGAGCGCTACGAGCTCGATATCGGCAGCGAAGAATTCCTGGACACGCCGTTCGGGACTTTGCGCGCAGTGCCGGTCAAGCAGGTACGGCGCGCGGGACAGGAAACCATCGAGTTGTGGCTGGCACCCGCTTATCGCTGGCTGCCGGTGCGCATTCGTTTTTTCAACCGCGACGGCGAACCGTCCGGCGAGCAGCTCGTCACCGATATTCGCGTCAGCGAAAATTGATCCGCCTTCGCGCCCGATCGGCGCCGCGCTTCCAACTTTAATCAGGCCGCCATTGCCCTCCCCAAACCGCAAGCCGCGCACCAAAAAAAACGCGGTGCAATCCAGCCCCGCATTGCAGCTCCTGCCCGCAGCAGAGGCGGCGCTCGTGCGCATTCTG
Organism: uncultured Streptomyces sp.; assembly: GCA_964510405.1. Taxonomy (GTDB): domain Bacteria; phylum Pseudomonadota; class Gammaproteobacteria; order Burkholderiales; family SG8-41; genus PALSA-1004. The sequence goes on from CAZEAX010000344.1 coordinate 3,064, forward strand.
TCGATGACGCAGCCGGCCGACGCGGAACTCCACCGTTTTTTCCGCGCACATCCCGATCTCGGCAAGCTCGACCGGCAATTCATCGCCGAGACCGTGTTCGGCATTTTGCGCCGGCGCATCGGCCTCGAATACCACACCGGCGCCGACACGCCGCGCCGCCTGCTGCTCGCGTACCTGAATCGCGTGCAGGGCATGAGCCTGCGCCAGCTCGAACCGCTGATGGGCAACGACAACGCGCAATGGGCCGCCGGCCTCAAAGCGCGTCCCGACGTCGATGCGCCGTTGCACGTCAAAGCCGAATTGCCCGAATGGCTGACCGCACTGCTCGTGCATGACATGGCGGGCGAGGAAATTCTCGCGCTCGGCCGCGCATTGCAACAACCGGCTCCGCTCGACCTGCGCGTGAATGCGCTCACCGCAGACCGCGACAAAGTCATGCAACAGCTCGCGATCGAGGGATTGAAGGTGCAGCCCACGCCGTACGCGCCGCTCGGCATACGCATAGACGGCAACCCCGCGCTCGGCCGCAACGCGCTCTTTACGAGCGGGCGCATCGAGATCCAGGACGAAGGCAGCCAGCTCTTGTGCTATCTGCTCGCGCCGAAACGGCGCGAAATGGTCGTCGACTTTTGCGCGGGTGCCGGCGGCAAGACGCTGGCGCTCGGCGCGCTGATGCAATCCCAGGGACGGCTTTATGCGTTCGACGTGAGCGAGTCGCGCCTGAACAAGATGAAGCCCAGGCTCAAGCGGTCGGGACTGTCGAACGTCCATCCGCAATTGCTCGTCAATGAAAACGACATCAAGGTGAAACGGCTCGCGGGCAAAATCGACCGCGTGCTGGTCGACGCGCCGTGCAGCGGCTTCGGCACGCTGCGCCGCAATCCCGATCTCAAATGGCGCCAGAACGAAGCCGGCATCGCGGAACTCGCCGCCAAGCAGGGCCGCATACTCACGGCCGCCGCGGCGCTGGTCAAACCCGGCGGCCGCGTCGTGTACGCGACGTGCAGCTTCGTGCGCGCCGAAAATCAGGAAGTCGTGACGGCGTTCCTCGCCGCCCATCCGCAATTCCGCCTGTTGCCGGCAAATGAGGTGCTCGCGCAACAGCAAATCCCGCTCGATACGGGCGACTGTCTACAACTGTATCCGCACCGTCACGGCTGCGACGGCTTCTTTGCCGCGGTGCTTGAGCGCGCGACCTAGATATTCCCCTCAGCGGTCAACGCGGGTCGCGCTGTGCCGTTGTTGTAAGCATGTTCACGCGCATGCTTATCGCCGCGTTTTTGTCGATTGCCGCGGGTACTGTCTCCGCGCAGCATCCCGCGCCTCCCGTCGCGCCGTTTGCTGCGGCCGGCACGCTGCAATATGCGTTCACCGCGGACGATCATGCGGACGAAATGATCATCGCCGCAATCGACGCCGCGCAACGCCAGGTCCTGGTGCAGGCCTACAGCCTGACCCATCGCCGCATCGCGGATGCGTTGATCCGGGCCAAAAACCGCGGGCTGGAAGTCGCGGTCATCGCAGACGAAGAGCAATCGCGCGCCAGTCCCGCGATGATCCGCGAACTCGCGCGCGCCGGCGTTCCGCTGCTGTTCGATGCGCAGCACGCCGCCGCGCACAACAAGGTGATCGTCATCGACACCGGCGGCACCGATTGCGCGGTCGTCACGGGCAGCTTCAATTTCACTTACGCGGCGCAACACCGCAATGCCGAAAACGCGCTGATCCTGCGCGGCAACCCGCCGTTGTGCGAAGCGTATTTCAACAACTGGCGCCGTCATCAGCTGCATTCCCGCGCGCCGGCGAAATCCAGATGACATATGACGGCGTGCTAGAATTATTTTCTGCATGAGCACACCGATCAATACGTGACCGAATCCCTTCCGCCGCTGCTGCGCTCGTTGTGGAGCGACCTGCAGGATCAACGCATCCTCTGGCAGATCGCCACCGTCATCGTCAGCCTGTCGCTCGCGGCGTGGTTTGCCTATCTCGTGCGGCCGCGCCTGCGCGGCGTCGGCGGCACGCGGCTCGAGTTCGGGCTGGGAAGCCTGCGCCGTGTCGTGCTGCCGCTCTCGGCGCTCGTGCTGGTGTTGACGGGGCGTTGGGCGCTGCTGCACTTTCAGCCCAACGCAAGCCTGCTCAACCTTGCCGTCCCGTTGCTGACGGCGATGGCGATCATCCGTTTCGTCGTCCATCTGCAGCGGCTGGTGTTCGCGCCGGGCAGCCTGCTCGCGACTTTCGAGCGCACCATCGTCTGGCTCGTGTGGCTCGGTTTCGCGCTTTACGTGCTGGGGCTCGCCCCTGACATACTCGAATATTTCGACAGCGTCGGCTTCAAGTTCGGCGGCCACCGCATCTCGCTGCTGCTGGTCGCCGAGGCCGTGGTGTGGGTGGTGATCGCGCTGTTGCTCGCGCTGTGGATCGGCCGCCTGCTCGAAGACCGGCTGATGTCCGCGCACGGCATGGACATGACGCTGC
>CAZEAX010000345.1:0-5535 GCA_964510405.1 uncultured Streptomyces sp.
GGCGCTGGTGGGCAACGATTTTTACGTGGCCAATTCCGATGCGGTGATGCGTTTTCCATATGCGCCCGGCGATATCAAAATCACCGTACCGGGCGTCAAGGTCACGGACCTTCCCGCCGGTCCCATCAATCATCACTGGACCAAAAATCTCATCGCCAGTCGTGACGGCAACCGGCTTTACGTGACCGTGGGATCAAACAGCAACGCCGCCGAAAACGGGATCGACCAGGAAGAGGGGCGCGCCGCCATCTGGGAACTGGATCTCAAGACCGGAAACAAGCGCATTTTCGCCGCGGGCTTGCGCAATCCGAACGGCATGGCGTGGGAAACGGAAAGCGGCGAATTGTGGACGTCGGTCAACGAGCGCGATGAACTGGGCAGCGATCTGGTGCCTGACTTCATGACGTCGGTCAAGGACGGCGCCTTTTACGGCTGGCCTTACAGCTATTACGGACAGCACGTCGATACGCGGGTGGATCCGCCGCGTCCGGACCTGGTTGCAAAAGCAATTGCTCCCGACTATGCGTTGGGTCCGCATACCGCTTCGCTGGGCCTCGCTTCCGCGCAAGGCACCAGCCTGCCCGCGCAGTTACGGCACGGCATGTTCGTGGGTCAGCACGGCTCGTGGAATCGCAAACCGCACAGCGGCTACAAAGTGATTTTCGTGCCATTCAGCGGCGGCAAGCCGGCGCCCGGGCCGGTGGTCGATGTGTTGACCGGCTTTCTCACGGCAGAGGGCGACGCGCGGGGACGGCCGGTGGGTGTCGCGCTGGACAAGACGGGAGCACTGCTGGTGGCGGATGACGTTGGCAACATAATCTGGCGTGTAAGCGCCATCACTCATTAATCGCGGTCAACAATGCCGGCGATGATGAAAAACTGGATTCTGCCCCTGTCGCGTATTTCTCCGCTCGCCGGCTCGGCTCCGAAAGCATATGGCTGTCATAGGAGGAGTCGATGATTGAAATTCGCAAGGGCCAGGCTCCGGCGCAGCTTGGGCGCGACGAATTCGGTGTCCGGTTTCGCGCGTCCTTTCATGATCCGGCGTTCCGGGTCGAAGATGATTCCATCGCGCGACTGGAAGAGATCGCGTGGCAAGGCTACATGGACGGTCGCAAGGCTCCGTTCACACAGAAGGCGGGTCCGGGCTACGCCGACGCGGACTATGACTTGTCGATCGACTGGATTGCCACGAAACAGCGTATCGACGAGGCGCAGCGGCGGTGGGCGGGAAGTTCGTCGCGCGTGCTGCTGATTTGCTGCTCGGCGCGCAACGATGGCACATGCCCGGGCGAGATGTCCAAGACCTACCGGCTTGTTGAGCTCGCCCGCGAAATCCTGGAACGGGCCGACACTGGTGTCGACGTGCTGGATCTGAGCCTGCTGACATCCGAATACGGCCGCAAGATTTATCCCTGCAAGGGTTGTGTCTCGACTGCAATGCCGCTGTGTCACTGGCCGTGCAGTTGTTATCCCAATCACGCGCTCGACCAGACCAACGACTGGATGGCCGAAATCTACGAGCGCTGGGCCGCCGCTCACGCCGTAATCATTGTCTCACCCGTGTATTGGTATCAGAGCCCGAGTCCGTTGAAGCTGATGATCGACCGCCTGGTATGCGCCGACGGCGGCAACGCCGATCCCACTTCGACGTCCGGCAAGAAAGCCGGGAAAGCGAAAGCGCTCGAGATGGCGGGGTGGGATTATCCGCAGCACCTCGCGGGGCGCGTCTACGGCCTGATCGTGCATGGCGATGTGGCCGGTATCGAAGGCTCGCGCCGAGCGCTGTCGGACTGGCTCGACTCCATGGGTTTCATCGACGCCGGTGCGGTGGCCCGCCTGGATCGCTACATCGGCTATTACGAACCCTATGCGACCAGTCATGAAGCACTGGATCGGGACGAAGCGGTGCAGGAAGAAGCGCGCAACGTGGCGCGCGCGGTGGCAAAGGCAGTGGTGGAGTTGCGTGCCGGCCGGCTGTCGGCGGTGCAGCCGAAGCTGACGCAGCCGCGGCCCAAGTAAACAGCTTCGGGCCGAGCGGCACCAACCGACCGCGCTGGCGGGCGCGGATCGGAATAGCGGGTTAACGACGGTTGGGGTTGTTAGGATGTGCGTCGCGGCTGTCCGGCACGCCGTCGTGGTCGCTATCGCGATGCGCACGCTCCCAGCGTGAGCGTTCGAGGTTCCAGCGCCCGTCGCGTTCGACCCAGCGGTTCGGTTGATAGGCGTAGCCTTCGCGTGCGCGCACCGACGATCCCTTGACCCATACATGCTTGTCATGCCGGTAGTCCCAGTAGCCGGGCGACCAGACATAGCCGCGACGGACCTCGGGAACGCGTTCGTATCTTTCCGCAGGCGGTGCAGAACTCACATAGACCTCTACTGCAGCTACGCTCGTCAGCGGCATTGCCGCGGCGCCGAGCATGCCGGCGGCAAACAATGCCGAGACCAGAACTTTTTTCGTAAACATTTATTTTCTCCTCGAGTAGCCGTCCGGGATGGTTGCAGCGATGGCGGCCTGACGGCAGGCGGCTCGCGCACCGGGAGCGATGCCTGCGTAAGCGCCGAACCGTCGCCCATAGTGCGCGGACAACGGCCGCTTTTCCGTGCGCCAGCGAACGTTGCGCGAATTACTTTGCCGCGCGCATGCGCAGCTGCCTATCTACCCTAATGCCCGGGTGGGCAAGGTGGCCACCGACAGCCAGTAGTCGGCGAGTTTCTTGATGACGTTGACGTATTGATCGAACGCGGCCGGTTTGCAGATGTACGAATTGCACCGCAACTGGTACATGTGCAGGATTTCGGCGTGCTCGTCGCGCGACGTAAGAACGACCACCGCGAGATGCTTTAATGCATCGTCCTTGACGATCTCCGCCAGTACCTGACGGCCGTCCATGACGGGCATTTCGATGTCGAGCAATATGATGTCCGGCACGGGCGCATCGGCGTACGGCGGTTGACGGCGCAGGAATTGCAGGCATTGCCGGCCATCGCTCACATGGTGCAGATTCGCGCGCAGCTTCGCCTGCGAGAAAGCTTCGCGCGTAAGAAATGCGTAGTTCTCATCGTCGTCTGCGAGCAGAATCTCGGCGGGTTTCGCGGTATAAGCGTTGTCCATTGTTTCCATTCTGTAAGGCGCGACCGCCGGACGCGGCTACCCAGGCAATCTTTCAGTTTGACCGCATTGCCAACTTTAATATGTTCGATACCGTACATATATAGAAATTATGCGGTATTCATATTCGGGCGCGGCGCATGCATGAAAAAGCCCGCTCGCGCGGGCTTTGTTTTGCGGCGTTTTACTTGTGCGTCACTTCGATGCGGGAACAATCACGACGGTATCGCCGGTAGTGCCGCGGCGGCCTTGAGCGCCCGTATCGCCGGTGGCGCCCGTGTTACCGGTATTGCCCGTGTTGCCGGTTGCGCCGGTGTTACCCGTGGCGCCTGTATCGCCGGTGGCACCTTTTTCGGCCTGCGCGCCGGTGGCGCCGGTTGCCCCGGCGGGACCCGCCGGACCCGGTACTGCGACGACTGCGACCGGGGCTGCAGGTGTGACTACGGTCGGTCTGTCGCATGCGCTCAATGCGAGCGCGGCGATTACTGCGGCAAATATAATTGCATTTTTCATGACGAAATCCTTAAGTAGGTTAACTGCGGCCGGCGCCGGGTAACCTCGGCGCACGGATGTTGACGATGCTTAAAATCTAGCGTGCAGGCACAACGACGATGGTGTCGCCGCTGGTGCTTCCTTTGGCGCCCGTGTTTCCGCGCGCGCCGGTGCTTCCCGTCGCACCCATGTTGCCGGTTGCGCCGGTATCGCCGGTTGCGCCGGTGCCACCGGTCGCACCGGTATTGCCGGTTGCATCCGTATATCCGGTCGCGCCCGTGCTGCCGGTATTTCCGGTGTTGCCGGTGTTACCGGTTGCTCCGGTATATCCGGTCGATCCGCGGCTGCCGGTTGCTCCGGTATCGCCGGTGGCGCCTTGCGGTCCGGGCGGGCCGGCGGGTGCGGTGATGCAGGCGCTCAACGCAAGCGCGGCCACTGAGGCGGCCAACAGTTTCGAATAGCTCATGATATTTCCTTCAGGTTGGTGACGCACACTGCGCGCGGTATTGCGGACAGTGATCGAACGATACAAGTTGCGTGAAGTAGTGCGGCGATGGCGGTGCGCTTGGGCGCATTGCGTCGAATTTATTCAGCGGCAATGCAATCGCGGAAACGTTGCCTGGACCGGTTCTGTATATGGGCGTGTCGCCGCGTCATCGCGCGGCATGCGCAATCTCGCTCAGGCGCAATTGCCAGTCGGAAAACTGGCGTTGCGCGTCGTCGTCGGCATCCGTCAAGCCATAAGTCTCCTGCACGCGCTCGGCGAGCTGGCAGTCGGACAGGTCGCCCCACCGCTCGTTGACGTTGCCTTTGAGTTGCAGCCAGTTGTCTTCGCTGTTGTCCCAGTTCATTTCGGTTGCCTCGGGTTTATTGAAAGTGATGACGGTCGCGTGGCCGGTGAAGCGGGAAGCCCGCCACCGCGATGCCTGCGATCATCAGCACCGGTGTTGAAGAGCATTATCGACTTATGCGCGTGGCAATCTGTGCGCTGGCGTACTCAGTCGCACAAATGTTTTTGATGCGCATCGCTGCAGGTAAAGATGGCTTGCGCCGACGGGGGCCAGGAGATCGCTTAAGACGACCAGGAAGGCCGGTGCCGCCGAACGCGGGCGCTATCTGCCCTCGGATATCGCCGTCGGCGTGTCGTTCGGTATCGTCCATCCGCCGCCGAGCGCCTTGAAAAGACCGACGGACGCCTGCAGCCGCGAGAGGCGGATTTGCGCGAGCTGGTCTTCCGCCTGAAACAGCGTGCGCTGCGCGTCGAGCACAGTCAGCAGGTCGTCGGCGCCCTCGCGGTAGCGGATTTCCGCGAGCTTGAGCGACAGCCGCGCCTGCACCACGACTTGTTCCTGCAGAACTTCCTGGTCCAGGCTGCGGCTTCCCGCGGCAAGCGCGCTTTCGACGTCGGCCAGCGCGGCGAGAACGAACTTGCGATAGTTTTCCACGAGTTCGCGTTCGCGCGACGCCGCCACATCGACCTGCGCGCGCAGCCGGCCGGCGTTGAAAATCGGCTGCAACAGCGAGGCGCCGACCGCCAATGCCGCGACCGGTGCATTGAGAAAGTTCAGCAGCACATCGCTCGCGACTCCCGCCGTACCGGTCAACGAGATGCTCGGCAGCAATGCCGCCCGTGCGACGACGACGTTGGCATTGGCGGCGGCGAGTTGCGCCTCGGCGCTCGCCAGATCGGGCCGGCGCACGAGGAGCGTCGCCGGCAGGCCGGGGGCGACGCGCGGCACGGCGAGATCCGTGACAGTCGACGCCGCGGCATCGAATCCTTCCGGCTGGCGGCCCAGGAGTATCGCCAGCGCAAAGAGCGTCTGGCGCTCCTGCAACTCGAGCGGCGGGATCGCGGCGCGTTGCGCGAGGACCGCCGCCTGCTGCCGCGCGAGGTCGAGTTCCGTCGCGGCGCCGTTGCGCACGCGGGA
>CAZEAX010000346.1:0-5526 GCA_964510405.1 uncultured Streptomyces sp.
CACCGTGAGCGCGGGATTGGTACCTTCGACGCGAAACTCGGGCGCGTGATGACGGACGCCTGCCAGCAGGATCGCCAGCCCGATGATGCCGTTGCAGACGATCATGATCGCCGCGAATATCGTGTCGCGCGCAATCAATTCCTTGCCCGTGCCGGCCGACAGCATCATCGAGACGATCAGCGCGACTTCGATGACCGTCACCGCGATGGCGAGTATCAGCGTGCCGAACGGCTCGCCGACGCGGTGGGCGACGACTTCGGCATGGTGGACCGCGGTCAGCACGCACGAAATCAGCGCGGCGCCGAGCAGCGTGATCAGGCCTGCGCTATGCTCCGCCCCGGCGCCGAACGCAAGCAATGCGCACGCCGCGAACGGTGCGGCCACGTTCCACACGGTCGCGTGGACCGGGCCCGGCGCGCTCAACCGCTCACCCCGTCTTTGCGCGCGGCGCGCTTCTGCAGCGCGGCGTTGACGGCCCACATCGCGACGCCCATCGCGACGAGCGCAATCAGCCACCGCATGGCACTCGCGAGCATCGCCGCGTCGAAGACCGGCCACGGGAATTGCGCGAGGCGCTCCGCGCGCTCGAGCATCCAGTGCCAGCCGGTGTGACCGATGAGGGCCGACAGGATGATGATGCCGATGCGTTCGGGCACGACGTAGCGGAACAGCAGTCCGAGCAGCGGGACCAGCACGGCGAGCACGAGCAACTGGCCGAGCTCGACTCCCAGATTGAACGACAGGAGCGAGGTCAGCAGATGGTTGCCCGCGAACTGCAGTTGCTCGCGCAGCGCGAACGAGAACGCGAAGCCGTGCACGAGGCCGAACGCGAAGGTGATCATCCAGCGCCGCTGCACATTGGTGCCGACGACGTTCTCGATCGCCATGTAGACGATGGAGATCGCGATCAGCATTTCGATCAGCGGCGCAAACCACAGCGCGTCGGGTCCGAGGTCGTAGGCCGACGCGATCAGCGTGATCGAGTGCGCGACGGTGAACGAGGTGACGATCATCACCAGCGCGCCGAAGCGCCGGAACGGAATCACGAGGCACAGCAGGAACAGCAGGTGGTCGGTGCCTTCGAGGATGTGGAAGAAGCCGGATTCGACGAAGCGCAGCGCCGCCTGGTGCCAGCGCGGATCGAGCGCTACCGTGCCGGGATCGCCGTGAAACTCGAACGCGCGCTCCGCGCCGCCGGGCGGCAGGAAGCGCAGCGCGACCGTCGTGCGCAGGCCCAACCGCTCGAGCCGCGGGTTGATGGAGAACGCCGAAGCGTCGGAGCGGATCGGATATTCGAACAGTACGTCGAGCAGTCCCTGGTTCCAGAACAGCTCCATTTTTTCCGGCAGGCGCGGGCCTGCGAGGTTCGCGCGCGCTTCCGCGAACGACGCGAACGATTTATCGGACGGCAGCGATACTCGCGCATCGACTACGCGCGGGTAGGCGAGACGCGTGTCGCCTTCGTACAGGTCGATATTGTCGGCCAGCCACAGGTTTGCCGCATTGCGCAGCGCGGCATCCGCGTGCGCGAGATCAAGGTAGCCGGGGCCGCGCTTGGGCACGTCGACTTCGCGCATTGCAGTGAGAGGCACGCGCACCAGCAGCAGCAACTTCTCGCCCTCCGGCTTCACGAATGCCTGCACTTTGATATCGCTCGGGATTTCGTGCGCGAGCGCTGCGCTCCGCATTACCGCGAACGCCAGCACCGCGAGCGCGGCCAGCGCGCGGCGCGTGCTTAAAAAGTTGGTCATGCCGGACCGATTTTTCATGGGCGGAACGTAGAGTAAAGGGATAGTGCGGTGAATGACAAGCTGAGTATAATGACCGGACAATACCGGTACCAGCCGGATTCGACGTGTCGCCGAATTTCATGCAAGGGGGAGACCATGCAAGCCATTCGTTCCAGGCGCAATTACTTTATAGGTGCGGCGCTGTGCGCGCTCGTCGCGGGTCTCGGCATCGGCCAGGCCGTGCTGCAGAACAAGGCCGACGCGCAGGCGCGCACGGTGCAGGCGCCGATGTTCGAAGTCGATCCGCTGTGGCCCAAGCCGCTGCCCAATCACTGGCTGCTCGGCATGACGATCGGCGTCTGGGTCGACGCGCAAGACAACGTCTGGATCATTCATCGCGGCGCGGCGACGCTCGGTGACAAGGAAAAAGGGCAGGAGTCCGGCTTGAGCCCCGAGTGCTGCCGCAGCGCGCCGCCGGTTCTCGTGTTCGATCCGCAGGGCAATCTGCTGCGTGCGTGGGGCGGGCCGGGGCAGGGTTTTGAATGGCCGGAATCGAATCACGGGGTGCACGTCGATTACAAGGGCAACGTGTGGATCGGCGGCAACGGCCAGAAAGACGCGCACATCCTGAAGTTCACCAACGACGGCAAGTTCCTGCTGCAGGTCGGTCGCTACGGCAAGAACGCCGGCAGCAACGATCCCGACAATTTCTGGCGCGTGGCCAAGATCTGGGTCGATCCAAAAACCAACGAGGCGTACATCGCCGACGGTTACGGCAACAAGCGCGTGGCCGTGATCGACGCCGACACCGGCAAGATGAAGCGTTTCTGGGGTGCCTACGGCAACAAGCCCGACGACACCGATCTCGGCAAGTACGATCCGAAGGCGCCGGTCGCGCAGCAGTTCAGGAACCCTGTGCACTGCGTCGAGCGCTCAAACGACGGACTTGTTTACGTCTGCGACCGCCAGAATGACCGGTTGCAGGTTTTCACGGCCGAAGGCAAGTTCGTAAAGGAGGCGTTCTACGCGAAGACGACCCTTGGTGACGGTTCGGTGTGGGACATCGCGTTTTCCAAAGATCCGCAGCAGCGCTTCATGTTTGTCGTCGACGGCGCAAACGATAAAGTGCGCATCCTCCTGCGCGAGACGCTCGAGGAAATTTCGAATTTCGGCGACGGCGGCCGCCAGCCCGGCCAGTTCTACGCCGTGCACAGCATCGCGACCGATTCGAAAGGCAATCTCTACACGACGGAAACCTATGAAGGCAAGCGCGTGCAGCGTTTCGTGTACAAAGGCATAGGTCCGGTTGCGCCCAGCCAGGGCGTGTTGTGGCCTAAGAAGTGAGTGGTGATCAGTGATTGGGCGATTAAGTGATCAGGTATTTGGAGTTTCGTCGCCTATTGCGAATTGAAGCGTCATCATCACACAATCACTTAATCACTCAATTACCACCCAATGACTTCGAACGTCCGTCCGCTTGCGTCGTCTGGTGTCAAGGATCGCGTGAGTGCTGCAGAGTGGGACGCGCGCGTCGATCTCGCGGCGTGCTACCGGCTGGCTGCGCACTACCGCATGACCGATCTGATCTACACGCACATCTCGGCGCGCGTGCCGGGCCCCGGGCATCATTTCCTGATCAACGCGTTCGGTTTGCTGTGGGATGAGATCAGCGCGTCCACGCTCGTCAAAGTCACGCTCGACGGCGAGGTGGTTGACGATCCGACCGGCAACGGCATCAACCGCGCGGGCTACGTGATCCACAGTGCGGTGCATCGCGCGCGCCCCGATCTTGCCTGCGTGATGCACACGCATACGGCGGCCGGCATCGCAGTTTCCGCCCAGGAAGACGGCCTGTTGCCGCTCTCTCAACATGCGATGCGCTTCACCAACAGCATCGGCTATCACGACTACGAAGGGCTCGCGCTCGAACTCGACGAGCAGCAGCGTTTGACGCGCGATCTCGGCGCGCACAAGGTGATGATATTGCGCAATCACGGCCTGCTCGCGTGCGGCGAATCGGTCGCCGAAGCGTTCGACCTCATGTATTACCTCGAGCGCGCGTGCCAGAGCCAGATCAACGCGATGGCGGGCGGCGCGAAACTGCGCGTGCCGCCGGCGGCGGTCGCCGGGAAAACCGCCGCGCAGTTCAAGAAGCTGGCCTATAAAGAGAAAAAGACCGAGTGGAAAGCGCTCACGCGCATGCTCGACAAAACCGATCTGTCGTACAAGGATTGATACCTGCCAAGGAGGGAAGATGAAGCTGCTCAAACTCGGCATCGCGCTCGGCTGCGCGTGCGCTTGGACCATCGCCGGCGCTCAAACCGTAAAGGTCACGCCGCTAGGCACGCACGAGGGCGAGCTCTGCTCGCGCGATCGCGCCATCATTTTCGAAGACCCGACCGGCGTGCGTATCCTCTACGACGTCGGCCAGTCGGTGATGGGCGGCGAAGACCCGCGCCTGGGCACGATCCACGTCGTGTTGCTCACGCACGCGCATACCGATCACATCGGCGACCAGAAGCTTGCCGCGCTGAACGACGGCACTTGCGAGAATCCGAAGCTGGTTTCGGCGCTGCCCAATTCGAACACGGCCGAAGTCGCGGCGGCGAAGAACCCGTCGCTCATCATGATCCGCAACATGGCGTTCTTCCTCGCCAAAAAAATCCAGAACATCCGCGGCAAGCCGACCGGCACCTGCGCCGAGCCGGGCGGCGCGATTGCCGCAGTCCAGCCGGCGCCCTGCATTGCGCCGGTCGAGCTCGGCGGCATGAAAATCGTGAAGGCGGCGGGCGCGGCGAACGGCGTCGAGATAACCACGGTGTTCGCCTCGCACGACAGCACGCTTATCCGCGAACTGCTGACGGACGCGCAGCAGAAAGCGCTGGCGCCGGACAACATCAGCGTAAGCCTCGGCGCGCCGAGCGGCTATATCGTGAAATTCACCAACGGGCTCAAAGTCTATCTGTCGGGCGATACCGGCCTGCACAGCGAGATGAAAACCGTGATACACGATTTCCACCGCCCGAATCTCGCCGTCCTCAACCTCGGGCCCAATGCGATCGATCCCGCCGCGGCAGCGTTTGCGATCAACGACCTCGTGCAGCCGGCGGCCGTCATCGTGTCGCATCCGAACGAAGGCGTGACGAGCGGCGGCAAACTCAAAGCCGGCACGCGCACGAGCGATTTCGCTTACCGCGTGAGAGGCAAGCCCGTGTACCTCGCGGTGAGCGGCCGCACGCTGGAGTTCGACGGCAGCGCGACTTGCGTCGCCGGCTGCAACTGATGCACGCGGCCATGCTGCGAATTTCGCTCGCGTTTGCCGCTGCGCTGCTTTTTATCGCGCCGGCTCACAGTCAGCCGGCGTCCGACATGGTGCTGTACGAAGGCGCGCGGCTGATTCCGGGCGACGGCGGCGCGGCGATCGGCGAAGCGGCGTTTGTGGTCGACCGCGGCGTCGTTACGCGCATCGGGCGCAAGGGCGAACTCGGTGCGGCCGGCGGCGTCAAGCGCGTCGATCTTTCCGGCAAGACGGTGATGCCGGCGCTCGTCAACGCGCACGGGCACCCGGGTTTTCAGAAAGGGCTCACCTACGCGGCGGCGAATTACACGCGCGAGAACATCATCAACGATCTCAATCGCGCGCTTTATTTCGGCGTCGCGGTCGTCATGTCGCAAGGCATCGAGAAAGGCGAGCTGACGTTTGAAATCCGCGCCGACCAGCAGGCGGGCCGGCTCGGCGGGGCGCGTTTGTTGATTGCGGGCCGCGGTATAGGCGCGCCCAACGCGGGACCGGGCG
>CAZEAX010000347.1:0-5526 GCA_964510405.1 uncultured Streptomyces sp.
CGTTTCGGTGAGGCGGAAGATCCAGTTGGCCGGCAGTTCGGCAGGTAGCCGCATCACGTGGCGCAGGCCGGGAAGCAGCACCACGGACATTCCCAGCGGCCAGTAGACCACGGCGAACTTCAGCGCCTTGCCGAATCCGCCGCCGTTGCCCATGAACAGGGAGGCGAGGCCGGCGCCGAGGGCCAAGCCTGCCAACGGGCCGAGCCAGCGGCTCATGCCCGAAGGTTGCGGCGCGGGAGTCGCCGGCGTCACGGCCGGCGCCTGTTGTTGAACCGGCGGCCGCGCCGCCGGCGGCGCGATCGTGCGTTGCCTGCCTATGCTGGAGCCCCCGCCGAGACGCGCGGCATCCGAGTCCGTGGCAACGAGTCCGATGCTGAATACTGCGGCGAGTATTGCGATCCATTTATTATTCATATTTCCTCCGGGCTGAATACGGCGGGCCATCATTCTACCAACAGTTCGTGTCGCCACGATCAGGCTTTGCAAGGCCTGAACCTGGCAATCCGGCCCAATTGCCGGGGTTGGACGTCGCCGCAACGAAATAGTTGCCGGAAACTTCCACTGGCCGGCGAAATCAGGGTTTGGCCGCGCCGATTTCGGCGAGCTCGATAATGTTCCAATCGCCGCGAAACCACGGACAGCCGCCGCGCGTGCAGCGGCTGGTATCCTGCCATGAAGACTTGCTGTCGGTTTTGACCGGGCGGCCCAGCGCGGGCGCGTACCAGTCGGTTTCTTCGATTCGCGTTTCCCGCAAAAAACCATCCCAGTCGCCGACATAGGTCCAGCGCTTGATTTTGATCGTATCGAACGTGCCGGCGGGCACCGTAACGCGTTCGTTGCCAAGCACTTTGCCGTCGACGCGCACGCTGTCGCGCCGCCCGGTTGCCGGCTCGATCGCATTGATCCGCACCGACCACGAACCGTCCGCATCGGCCGGCGGCACGTACACCGGCAACGGCTTGGTAAATTCGTATTCGCGCAACTGATCGTGGCTCGCGAGCGGGTGGCGCAACCAGTTGCCGTTCCTCGTATAGATTTCGGTACGCGCGCTGCCGGCGCTCGGCGTGTCGGTGGTTACCGCAACTTCGACGCGGTCGGCTTCTGATTTTGCGACGTGGTAACTGATTTTGCCGCGGACTTCGCTGTTGTAACCGTTGGAGATGCGATAGCCGTAAGTATCGCTGTCTGCCGCGGCTGCAAGGTCGATGCAGAGGCAGGTCGCGACCATCAGCGTGAATATTTTCCGCATTGCGTCCTCCGCCGGGCGTGGCCGCGAATCCTGCGCTTACAACCGGTATCCCCGGTGCAGTGCAACGACCCCGGCACTGAGATTGAAGTATTCGACCCGTTCGAGTCCGGCTTGTTCCATCAGGGTCTTCAGTTGTTCCTGGTTTGGATGAACGCGGATCGATTCCGCAAGATAACGGTAGCTCTCGCTGTCGTTCGCAACCCACTTGCCGAGCAGCGGCAACACCTTGAGGGAATACGCGTCGTAGAGCGGTTGCAGCGGCTGCCAGACGCGCGAAAATTCGAGCACGAGCAACCGCCCGCCGGGCTTCAACACGCGGCGCATCTCGGCCAGCGCACGGTCCTTGCGGGTCATGTTGCGCAAACCGAAGGCCACGCTTACACAATCGAAATGCTCGTCCGCGAAAGGCAATTGCTCGGCATCGCACTGCACCGCTGGCGCCGGCAGGCCCGCGTCGAGCATGCGGTCGCGGCCGCGCGCAAGCATCGCTGGATTGATGTCGGTCAGCACGACCTCGCCGCTCGCGCCGACGCGGCGCGCGAACTGGATCGCGAGATCCGCGGTGCCGCCGGCGACGTCGAGCACCCGTTGTCCGGGTCGGAGGCCGCTTTGTTCGACGGTGAAGCGCTTCCATACGCGGTGCAGACCGGCCGACATCAGGTCGTTCATCAGATCGTAGCGCGAGGCAACCGAGTCGAAGACGCCAGCGACGCGGCGCGCTTTCTCGTCCTCGGGGACTTTTTGGAAGCCGAAGTCGGTGGTCTTGGTCATGGGCATAGGATACCGCTTATGCGATGAAAGCACCTGCAAGCGCTTGAGCGACTATTTTTTGTCGCGGCTGGCGCCGGCTTCCTGCAGGCGGTTCAGGTAATGCGCCCACATGTCCTGCTGGTTGAGGCCATAATCGTACAGCAGGTCCCACGAATAGATGCCGGTGTCGTGGCCGTCGGAAAAGCACAGTTGCACGGCATAGGTGCCGACCGGCTCGATACGGGAGATCGTGACCTCCCTTTTTCCGGCCTGCAGGACTTCCTGGCCCGGCCCGTGGCCGCGCACTTCGGCGGACGGCGAATGGACGCGTAAAAATTCGCACGGCAGGCTGAATGTCCTGCCGTCGGCGTAGGTAATTTCGAGCACGCGCGACTTTTGATGCAGCTTGATTTCAGTCGGCGTCGGCATGTTCTTGTCGGATGCGGCCATCAGTGCATAGCCTTGCAGATCATTTCAGGATACGCATGATAGCCGAGTTGGGCGCATCGGAATGGTTGGCGGCGATTCGCCGGTGTTACGGGGAGCGGGACGAAGGCCGCGCACGGCCGGCCCTGCGTCAGACGAGCGTTACGGTGCAGCGGTCGAAATCGCTGCCTTTCTCGATTACGTTGACGAGTTTCGCAACCTGTTTCTGTTCGCCGAACAGTTCGACGAAACGTCCCGCCTGATACCAGCCCGTCGGCAGGATCAACGTGGCCGGCGTCGCCGGCACCGCCATTTCGGGCAGCAGCAGCGCGCGCTCGAAACCGTTGATGCCGGTAGGCGCGTGGAAATTGGCCGGCCGCGCCACGACGGCGCGGGCGATCCCTGGAAACAGGCGCACGCCGACGTACAAGTCGGAAGTTTCTTCGATGCGCAACCACTGGACGAGTCCCAGATAAAACAACTTACTCGTGCCGCGGCGCACCGCGACCAGCTGGTTGTGGCCGATGCGCAGTTGCGCATCGGGCTCGCGCAGCATGCACATGAAGCCGGAATTGCTCTGGTTCACGAGTTCCCACGATTCGACCGCCGAACTTTCGGCTGACGCCAGCGAGCGTTCCGTGCGTTCGCTGATATGACCGAACAACTGCATGTCGTGCTCTTCCTGCCGCGAGAGGCTCGCGCCCGGCACGCGGAACGAGCGGCCGCCGATGAAATAATGCGCGGCGTGCACACCGATGCAGACCTGGGCTTTTTCCTCGATCAAATTGCGTTGTTCGCCGCGGCCGGTACCCGCGCGGCACCACTGGATATACAGCAGCATCAGCAGGTTCTCGCAGCCCGGCTGGCGCGCGTCTTCGCCGAGCCCGAGCATCGCCGGCGTCTGGCCCTGCTTGAGCAGCGTGATGTTCTGGCGCAGCGTACGGCCGACCTGTTCGAGATCGAGATGGCGCAAGGTCGGCAGCGGCTCGCACTCTTCGGTAAAGCGCGGGCCCGCGCTACCGGCGAGGTCGACGCTCAACGCCGGAATTGCGGACGGCGGCAGCGGCCGCGCGGAGAGGTTGACCTGATTCGACCATTTTTCGGCCCAGCGCGCGAGGAATTCCATTTGCCGTCCGGACAGCGCGAACGGATTCGCGAGTTCGGCCAGCAGCGCCTGGCAGTACGCGGCGCAGCAAGTCGAGTCCGCTTCCTGCCGGATGAACGTATCCGCGACCGGCGTTTGCGCAAATCCGCTTTGTTCCGCGAACACGTACAGTTCGTGCAGGTTACGCCACTGGCGCGACGGGACCTGGCGGTATATCCGGTAGTGCTCGAACATCGTATACGTGGTGTAGCGCAGGCAGCGCATAACGATCAGAGCGCCGTGGTTGCGCAGCGCCGGGTCGCCTTGCACGTGGGCGTCGCGGCAGGTCAGGTAGGCGGCAGTCAGCTCCTGCCAGAGGTCCACCGCGCGATTCCATAACGTCTCTTCATTGGAGTCGAGCGGCAGGGGTTTCGCCGTGTACTTGCGCGCCAGTTCGCTCTGCACGTAATGAACGGGTTCGCGCAGCGATTCCAGCAGGCGCAACATCTCGACCGGCACGATACCCGCCTGCCGGACAAGTGCAACCTGCTCGGTCAGCGAGCGCTGCGCCGATTGCAGATTGGTAAGTGGCAGCGTCTCGACCCAGCGCTTGCAGCTTGCGCTGTCGGTGAACTGCAATTGCGCCGCACTGGGCAACGTCGCCTGATTTACCATCTATGCCCCGCCTCCGGTTAGTGATGTATCCGCGTCATCTTACGGATACAACGCGTTCAATTCACAGCTTAAGGCCCTGCTTTCACAGGGGCAACCCTCGCCGATGAAGGGCACAATAGCCGACACGAGCGGCGAATGTATGTGATGAACATCACGTCCATGGACTATCTTGCACAAAGGGAGAACTAATGCACGTTCACGACGTTAGACAAGACTATTGCAACAAGTTCGAGATTTCGAACGTCAGTTGTTCGCGCAACCGTGAAGCGGACAGTTGCGTTGCCCCATGCCGCGTTTGACGCTGTCTTGCGCCCCAGATCGGATTCGGAAAATGCGCGTCGTGCACGTCGCGCGCGATAACGTGCCAGTGCAGGTGAGGCGTCAGGTTGCCGAACTCGGCCAGATTGATCTTGTGCGGCTTCAGCACATTGCGCAACGCCCGCTCGACGGCCAGCACCACCCGCATGCAGTGCAGTTGGTCGGCGTCGGCAAGATCCGTCATTTCCTTGAGATGCGCCTGCCAGATCACGCGGCAGTAGCCGGCGTGGTCCGGATCGGCGACCAGCACGACGCGGCACTTGTCGTCGCGCCACAGCACTTCACCGCCTGCGTACGCGCACAATTCGCACGGCGCAGGGCCTTCGCGGGCGCTCACAGCAGCACGCGTTCGATGCCGCCGCGGTTCGCTTTTGCCACGTAGTCGGCCATCCAGTTCGCGCCGAGCAGGCGCCGCGCCATTTCGACTACGATGTAATCGGCATCGGTACCCGCGTCATTGTCGTAGCGCGCCAGCCCCTGCAGACACGACGGGCACGAGGTCAGGATCTTGACCTGACCGTCGAAACCGTCGGCGCGCAAAGCGGCCGCGCCTTTGCGCATTTCCTCTTCTTTCCGATAGCGCACCTGGGTCGAGATGTCCGGCCGCGTGACTGCGAGGGTTCCCGACTCGCCGCAACAGCGGTCATTGAGCGTGACTTGCGTACCCATCAGCTGATTGACGACCTTCAACGGCTGCTGGGTCTTGATCGGGGTGTGGCAGGGGTCGTGATACATGTAACGCACGCCGTTGATTCCTTCGAGTTTGACGCCTTTCTCGAGCAGGTACTCGTGGATGTCGAGCAGGCGGCAGCCCGGGAAAATTTTCGAGAATTCGTATTTCTGCAACTGGTCCATGCAGGTGCCGCATGACACGATCACGGTTTTGATGTCGAGATAGTTGAGCGTGTTGGCGACGCGGTGGAACAGCACGCGGTTGTCGGTCTGAATCTGCTCGGCACGGTCGAACTGGCCGGCGCCGCGCTGCGGATAGCCGCAGCACAGATATCCGGGCGGCAACACCGTC
>CAZEAX010000348.1:0-5509 GCA_964510405.1 uncultured Streptomyces sp.
TCGCGGTCTATCGCGAGTTGTTCGAGACCGTGCTTTTTTATGAGGCGCTATGGGCGCAGGCAGGCGTTGCCGGAGGTCCGGCCATCATCGGCGGCTTGAGTGCAGCCATCGTCGCCCTTGGCATCATTGCATGGCTTATTTTCCGCTTTGGCATGCGCCTGCCGATCGGCCCGTTCTTTGCGGTCAGCTCGACCCTGCTTGCGCTGCTCGCAGTTGTATTCGTCGGCCAGGGCGTCGCGGCGCTGCAGGAAGCCGGCAAGATCGACGCGCATGTTCTCGAATTTCCAAAAATTCCCATGCTCGGAATCTATCCGACGTGGCAGTCGCTGGCCGCCCAGTTCGCCACATTCGTCATCGTGGTCTTTGGATTTTTCTACGGTTACCTCACCAGCCGCCGCGCGGCCGGCCTCGGCAAAGGCACTGCTTGAACATGAAATTGCAACACGTGCCGGCGGCGCGCGCCGGGCAAAGCGACATGCCGCCGGCAACGGCAGACAACCCGTCTCAGCGCCGGCAAATTCGCAGCAACGATTTGTTCGGCGGCGGCCGCGAGGTTCTGATCGAGCACGCAGGCGAAGTGTATTCGCTGCGCCATACGAGCAAAGGCAAGTTGATTCTGACGAAGTAGATTTTAATTCAGCCAGCCAGTCCGGCCGCGTGGCCGGGATAGCCAGCCATGCAGCACTTACTTGACCGGAGATCCCATGGCTGGACGTTTTCGCTTCACGCCGCTCGCAAGCGCGCTTCTACTCACCCTGAACGTACCGGCGCCGGCAAGCGCCGCTGATCAGGAGCTGTCCGAAGTAAAAGTACAGGAGCAGGCGGAACGCGCCGATGGTCCGGTCGACGGCTATCGCGCAACGCGGTCCTCCACCGCGACCAAAACCGATACGCCGCTCAAAGACGTACCCGCTTCAGTAACAGTGGTACCCGCGCAGCTCATCGAAGACCAGGCGATGCGCAGCATGGGCGACGTTTTCCGTTACGTGCCCGGTGTGCTCATGCATCAGGGCGAGAGCAACCGCGATCAGATCGTGATTCGCGGTGTAAGCACGACCGCCGATTTTTACTTGAACGGCGTGCGCGACGATGCGCAGATTTTCCGCGATCTGTACAACCTCGAACGCGTCGAGATCCTGAAAGGCCCTGAAGGCATGATCTTCGGCCGCGGCGGCGCCGGCGGTGTCGTGAATCGCGTCACCAAGAAACCGGCCTTCGAGCAAATCGGCGAAGCCTCGCTCACGCTCGGCAGCTTCGATCAGCGGCGCGCTACGCTCGACTTCGGAAACAAGGCAGGCGATTCGGCGGCGTACCGCGTCAACCTGATGGCCGAAGGCGCGAACGATTTCGTCGACGGCGTCGATTTGAGGCGGTGGGCGGCGAATCCGACGTTTGCATATTTCATCAACGCGCAAACTTCGCTCACGCTTGACTATGAACACCTGTACGACGGCCGCGTGCCGAACCGCGGCGTGCCGTCGCTGAACGGCGCGCCGCTCGACGCGCCGGGCTCGACGTTCTTCGGCAACGCGTCGCAAAGCAACGCGCATTCGTACGTCGACGGTCTCGGTGCCGTGCTCGAACACGAATTCAACGCAAACATGCAGCTCAAAAACACCTTCCGCTTCACCCGCTACGACAAGTTCTACCAGAACGTGTATCCGGGCAGCGCGGCGACGAATGCAGGAACGCTCAATCTCGCGGCGTACAACAACGACAATCAGCGCACCAACACTTTCAATCAAACCGATCTCATCACCAAGTTTGCAACCGGCGGCATCGGGCACACCTTGCTCACCGGCATGGAGCTTGGCCACCAGAACAGCGACAACAAGCGCAACACCGGATTTTTCGGCGCGTCGACGAGCATTACGGTGCCGACGTCGAATCCGTTCGCGATTGCCACCGCGTTCGCACCTAACGGCACGGACGCGAACAACAACGTCACCGCCGACATTCTCGGCCTGTACGTGCAGGACCAGATCGCATTCTCGAAGCAATGGAAAGTCGTCGCCGGCGTGCGCTACGACTGGTTCAAAGCCGATTTTCAGGACCGCCGCACGCTCGTGGCGCCCGTCAATCTTGCCCAAACGGAAGTTGGCTGGAGCCCGCGCGCCGGGCTGATCTGGCAGCCGACCGCGGCACAAACCTACTACGCGAGCTATAGTTACGCGTTCCTGCCGTCGGCTGAACAACTCGGGCTCACGACGACAACGACGAATCTGGATCCGGAAACCGCGAAAAACTATGAAATCGGCGCGCGCTGGGACCTGCGGCCGAAGCTAACGCTCGCCACCGCAGTATTCCAGACGCAGCGCAACAACGTAAAGTCGGCAAATCCGGCCGTGCCCGGCACGTTCGTGCAGACCGGCGAACAACGTGTGCGCGGCACCGAAGTCAGTCTTCAGGGTGACGTGCGGCCGGACTGGCACGTATTCGGCGGCTACGCGTACATGGATGCGCGCGTCGTGCAGCCGTTCAATTCGAATACCACGGCGACCACCGCGTCGCTCGTGCCGGCCGGCAACAAGGTCGGCCTCGTTCCGGAAAACACGCTGTCGTTCTGGAACAAGTTCGATTTCAACGCGGGCTGGGCGGCGGGACTCGGCGTGATCTACCAGGGAGCGTCGTACACGTCGTACACGAACACGGTCAAGCTGCCTGCGTTTACGCGCGTCGATTCGGCGGTGTATTACACGTTCGCCGGCAAAAAAACCAGAATCGCGCTCAATGTGGAGAACCTGTTCAACAAAAAGTACTGGCCGACCGTCGATGGCGACAACAACATCAGCGTCGGCGCGCCGGTCAATGCGCGGTTAACGCTCACGACGAGCTTCTGAGACGACTGCCCGTCGTGGCGGTCGATCCGTCGCGCGTCATATAGAATAAGCACCCGCGGTGCATCGCCGAACGCGATGCGGCAATCGTCGAAATCACGACTGCCGGCCTGGTCGTCGATGACACTAAAATGAAACATCCCGTTACGGAGGTCCGCGATACGCATGATGAATCGTCAGATCCTCGCAATCGGCGGCGCCGCGTTGCCGCCTGATCTCGACAACCTGCTGCTCGTCGATTATTTCCTGAAGCAGACCGGCAAGCGCAAACCGAGAGTCGCGTTCATCGGTGCGGCGCATGGCGACGCCGATGCGGGCCGCCTGCGCTTCTACGCCGGGTTCAGTCAGTTCGCGTGCCGGCCGACGCATCTGCCGCTGTTCGCGCGCACGCCGCGCGATCTCGCCTCGTTCGTGCTCGAACAGGACGCGATCTTTGTCGGCGGCGGCAACACGCGCAGCATGCTTGCGGTATGGCGCGAATGGGAGCTCGACCGCCATCTGCGCGCCGCGTGGGAAGCCGGCGTGGTACTCGGCGGCGCGAGCGCCGGTTCGATCTGCTGGTTCGAGCACGGTCTGACCGACTCCGTCGCGGGTCCGCTCACCGCAATGCGCTGCCTCGGTTTTCTTCCCGGGACCAACTGCCCGCACTACGACAGCGAACCCGCCCGCCGGCCGACCTTGCGCCGGCTCGTCGCGCGCGGCGCTTTGCCCGAGTGTCTCGCCGCCGACGACGGCGTCGCGCTGCATTTTGAAGGCACGCGCCTCGCCAAAATCGTCAGCAGCCGGCCGCGCGCAAAAGCCTGGCGTGTGCGAAAATTGCGCGACCGCGCAGTCGAGACCCGGCTGCCCACAAAATTTCTCGGCGCGCGGACTTCAACGAAGTGAGGAAACGTCATGCGTAACGAACTGCGCCCGTTGTTTGCCGTCACCGCGCTCGCCATCTGCGGCGCGCTGCAAGCCCAGGATTATCCGAACCGGCCGGTGCGCGTGCTGGTTCCGTACACGCCGGGCGGCATCACCGACCTCGTCACGCGAATCGCCGCGGGGGAACTCGCCAAGAGTTTGGGCCAGACGTTCGTCGTCGATAACCGGCCCGGCGCCAACAGCATACTTGCGGTCGACATGGTGTCGAAAGCGACCCCCGACGGTTACACGCTCGGCACCGTGATCGCGGCGCACGCGGCGAACCAGACGTTGTATGCGAAGCTGCCCTATGACTCGGTCAAAAGCTTCGAGCACGTGTCGCTGCTCGTGACCTCGCCGCTGATCGTGTGCGTGACCAATTCGCTTCCCGCGAACTCGATAAAGGAGCTGATCGAGCTCGCGAAAGCGAAACCCGGCCAACTCACTTTCGCGTCGAGCGGCATCGGCGCCGCCGCGCACCTGACGACCGAACTCTTCATGTCGACCGCCGGCATCAAGATGGTGCACGTGCCGTATAAAGGCACCGCGCCCGCGCTGCAGGATCTAATCGGCGGCCAGATCAACTTCATGATGGACACGCCGATGCCGGCGATGCTGCCGCAGGTGCGCGCCGGCAAAGTCCGGGCGCTCGGCATGGCCAGCGAAAAAAGAATCGGCATCGCAACCGATATACCGACGCTGATCGAATCCGGCGTGCAGGTCGTGGGCGGCACCTGGGTCGCGATGCTGGCGCCGGCAGGCACGCCCAAGCCTATCGTCGACAAGCTGTCGCGCGTAGTCGGCACTGCGATGCGGCGCCCCGATCTCAAGGAGCGGTTCGCGCAGTTCGGCATGGAGCCGGTCGGCAGCACCTCCGCCGAGTTGACCGTGTTCCTGAAAAACGAAGTCGCAAAATGGGCGAAAGTAATCAAGGACGCCAACGTCAAGATCGACTAGCGGGAATCCTTGGGTGCCGCGACCGGGCGGTCGCCTGGATTGCGGATATGTGTGACAGGCCGCGCGGCACCACGGACGGGACGTCAGCTCCGGATCAGAACCAATCCGGTACGTAGTAAACCGCGGCGGTCACCACGATGGTCCATATGAACATGGATCGCAACTGCTTGGCAGCGACCGGGTTCAGCTTCTTGCGCCGCTTGTATTTGTCCGTCGGGTCCGGCGCGGTCGCCATGCGGTAGTCCGCGATAATCAGAAACATTCCGATTGCGAATGCAATGCCTGCCCACAACATAATCAACCTCCCAATTACACCCAACCCATCGATAGCGCAATCTTAACGGCTTCCCGGCTAGCGTCAACCGTTTTGCCGCACAGGCGCGGCGCCTGCGGCGCAACGCCATCGCTCCGACCCCGCCGCCCGCATCGATTAGAATAACGGCTTCAGCGAACGGACGCACCATGTCGAACAGCAAGCCTGCCGCCCCGCACGTCACGAACTTCATCCGCAACATCGTCGAGGCGGACCTCGCCAGGGGCACTTATGCGTCGCGCACTTGGGGCGGCAAACCGGGCGGCGCAAAAGTCCACTTGGGCGCGCCGGCGGACCCCGCGAAAATCCGCACGCGCTTTCCGCCGGAACCCAACGGCTATCTGCACATCGGCCACGCCAAATCGATTTGTCTCAACTTCGGGCTCGCGCAGGACTTCGGCGGCGCCTGCCACATGCGCTTCGACGACACCAACCCCGAAAAAGAGGAGCAGGAGTACGTCGATTCGATACTCGACGCAGTAAAGTGGCTCGGCTTCGG
>CAZEAX010000349.1:0-5507 GCA_964510405.1 uncultured Streptomyces sp.
GCCGCCACGTGCTGCTCATCATGGATTCGCTGACGCGCTTCGCGATGGCGCAGCGCGAAATCGGGCTCGCGACCGGCGAGCCGCCGGTGACCAAGGGTTATCCGCCGTCGGTGTTCGCGAAAATGCCGCAGCTCGTCGAGCGCGCGGGCAACGCGGGCGTCGGCGGCGGCTCGATCACGGCCTTTTACACGGTGCTCGCCGAAGGCGACGATCAACAGGACCCGATCGCGGACAGCGCGCGCGCGATCCTCGACGGCCACATCGTGCTGACGCGCGCGCTCGCCGACCAGGGACATTACCCCGCGATCGACATCGAAGCCTCGATCAGCCGCGCGCTGACCAACCTGATCGATCAACCGCAGTTCGAATGCGTGCGGCGCTTCAAGTCGCTCTACTCGCGCTACCAGCGCAACCGCGACCTCGTGAGCGTCGGCGCCTACGCCGCGGGCAGCGATCCCGTGCTCGACCAGGCGCTCGCGCTGTACCCGCGCATGGAAGCATTCTTGCAGCAGAACATGACGGAACGCGCCGGTTACGCGGACAGCATCGGCGGCTTGCGCGCGGTCATCGCAACGCCCGCCAACGCGTAAGCCACACAAAAGATTCTGAAGGGGATAAAAAATGGCGCAGAAATTTGCCCTCAAACGCTTGCTCGAAATCGCCGAAACCACCGCGGAATCCGCCGCGGCGAGCCTGGGCGCACTGAACCGGCAGTTGCAGCAGCACGAAGAAAAGCTGCTGCTGCTCTTCAAGTACCGCGACGAATACCAGCAGCGCCTGCGCAATGCGACGGGCTCCGGCCTCGACGGCGCCGGTCTCAGAAACTTCCACGAGTTTCTCGAGCGCCTCGAACAGGCGATCCTGCAGCAACACGCCGTCGTGGTCGAAGCGCGCACGCGCGTCGAATGCGGACGCAACGACTGGCAGTTGAAGCAACGCAAATCCAAGGCGTTCGGCACGCTGGCGCAGCGTTTCGATACGACGGCCAGGCGCGATCAGGCGGGCCGCGAACAAAAATTGCAGGACGACTTCGCGAGCCGCACGAACCGCGCGAAGCATCAAGCGCACGGCCATGCGGCGGCGGCCGCTGCGAAGGGTCGGAGATAAATATGAATACGCTGCAAACCGCAACGCCCGCCACGCCTGCCGCCGCCGCATCCGGCACCGCTGCGCCGGCGTCCCCCGACACGCCCGCCGCGAATGAAGGCAACGTGCTGCCCTGGGTCGCCGCAATGCAAGCGGCGCTAACGCAGCAAACAAAGGACCTGGCACCGCTCGCGGCGCCCGCTGCAGTCACCGGCAAGGGCCCCGGTGCTGCAGAGGACGGCGCCGCGCCCGCGACGACTGACAAGCAGCAGCCTGCCGCAGATGCGGCTGCCGCCACCCTCGCGGGCGTGCCGCTGCCGCTGATCGCGACGCTGCCGCCGATTCCATCGGCAATACCGCCGGCACCACCGCCGTCTGCGCCCTCCGATGCTCGGCGCACGCAAGACGGCGACACGCTTGCCGCGACTGCCGGCACGGTTGCAGCGGGTCCGCGCGTCCCGATTGAACCGCGACCTGCCGCGACTCACGATGCGACCAAGACCGCGCCGGCGGCGGACACCGCCGTCAATTCCGACGCGATATCGCAGATAATCGAACATGCGGCGGCGCGCGACGGCAATGGCCGCGAAACGAATGCGCAGCCGACGGCGCAGTTTGCGCTTGCGCATGCCGCGGCATCGCCGGTGCCGCAGCAGGCAACAGCACCCGCAGCGCAATTGCAAATCAATGCCGCCGTCGGCACCTCGCAATGGGGCGCCGAAGTCGGGCAAAAAGTCGTCTGGATGATAGGCGCGAAGGAACACGTCGCCGAATTGCGGCTCAATCCGCCGGAGCTCGGCCCGCTCGACATCAAGTTGACCGTTAATTCGCACGAAACCACCGCCGTATTCACGTCGCCGCACGGTGCGGTGCGCGACGCGGTGGAATCCGCGTTGCCGCGCCTGCGCGAAGTCCTCGCCGAGAGCGGCATCATGCTCGGCAACGCGAGCGTGACCTCCGACGGTCCGCGCGACGGCTCGGCGTTCGCCGCCCCGCAAGGGCAAGGACAACGCGGCGAGTTCAGCGTGCGCGGCCTGGAGCCGGCGTCCGGCCCGGCGCAGTCCGCGCCCGTCAGCCTCGTCCGGCGCAACGGGCTCGTCGACCTGTTTGCCTGATCGCCGGCCCCGCAATGGCGCGAGCAGGCCGTAATTAGGGGGTCTTTTCGGCCCATGGCTGCAACCGGCCGGCGGCCATAATTTCACCGATACTGGCAAAGGGGTCGACATGGCGGTAAGCGCGGTAAAGAAGGAACCGAACAAGCCCGCGGCGGAAGCGGAAGCCGCGGCACCACCGCCGAAAAAGCGCGCGCTCAACTGGAAGCTGCCGCTGATCGCTTTATGCGTGATCGGCGCGGTCGGCGGCGGCGCGTACTGGTGGATGCACCGCCCGCACGACGCCGCCAAGGAAGCGAAGGCCGAGACTGCGAAACCGCCGCAATTCCTGCCGCTCGATCCGTTCACCGTCAATCTGAAACTCGAGGACAATCCGCAGTTCATGCAGGTCGGGCTCACGCTGAAAGTCGCCGACGCCGCCGTGATCGAGGCGGTGAAACTGCACATGCCCGAAGTGCGCGACAGCGTGCTGCTCTTGCTTTCGAGCCAGAAAGCCTCGGTGCTGCTGACACTCGAAGGCAAGCGCAAACTCGCGGCGGACATCGTGACGTCGATCAATGCGATCCTCGCGCCTGCGGCCGCGCCCGTGCAAGCCGAGCCCGCGCCGCAAGCGGCCGCACCGGCGCCCGCCGAAGGCGACGCCAAAAAAGCCGCGGAGGGCGAAGCCAAACCGGCTGTCGAGGGCGAAACGAAGCCCGCCGTACAAGCGGACGCCAAGCCGGCGGAAGAAGCCGAGGCGAAGCCCGCCGTCGAGAACGGCGACGCCGCGCCGGCTGCAGCACCGTCCTTACCGGTGCTAAGCGTGCTGTTTACTTCATTCATCATCCAGTGACGCCGCCATGAGCAAAGACTTCCTGTCGCAGGAAGAAGTCGACGCGCTGCTGAAGGGCGTCAGCGGCGAGCCCGACGAGGCCAAGGACGAGGCGTCCACCTCCGGCGTGCGCCCGTACAACCTCGCCACCCAGGAACGCATCGTGCGCGGGCGCATGCCCACGCTCGAAATCATCAACGAGCGCTTTGCGCGCCTGCTGCGCATCGGCCTCTTCAACTTCGTGCGCCGCAGCGCTGAAATCTCGGTCGGGCCGGTGCGCGTCGTCAAGTACAGCGAATTCATCCGCAACCTGGTGGTGCCGACCAATCTGAATCTCGTGCAGGTGAAGCCGCTGCGCGGGACCTCCCTGTTCATTTTCGATCCCAACCTCGTGTTCCTGATCGTGGACAACCTGTTCGGCGGCAGCGGGCAACTGCGCACGCGCGTCGAGGGCCGCGACTTCACCCCGACCGAAAACCGCATCATCCAGCGCCTGCTCGCCATCGTGTTCGAAGACCTCGAAAAATCGTGGTCATCGGTACACAAGGTGAAGTTCGAATACGTGCGCTCCGAAATGAACACCCAGTTCGCCAACATCGCGACACCGAACGAAGTCGTGGTCGTCACCACGTTCAATATCGAATTCGGCGCGGCCGGCGGCGAGTTTCACATCTGCATGCCGTACTCGATGCTGGAGCCGATCCGCGACATTCTCTACAGCAGCCTGCAGGGCGAGCACATGGAAGTCGACAAGCGGTGGATCCGGCTCCTGTCGAAACAGGTGCAGATCGCCGAAGTCGAACTCGTCGTCAACCTCGGGCACGTCGAAGTCACTTTCGACCAGTTGCTCGGCATGCAGGTCGGCGACGTGATCTCGCTCGACATCCCGCAACCAATCGTCGCGGAAGTCGACGGCGTGCCGGTGATGGAATGCAAATGCGGAATTTTCAACGGCCAATACGCGCTGCGCGTCGAGCAATTGCTGTCGAGCGCGGGACAAGAGAATTGACAGGAGACAGTCATGAGTGAAACAGCAACTGAAGCGCAAATTTCCGCCGACGACTGGGCGGCCGCGATGGCCGAGCAGGTCCCCGCCGGCGCGCCCGCCGCACCGGAAGCGTCGACCCAGGTCGCCGCGCCGATATTCGAGCAGTTCTCCGGCAACGGCGGCGCCCCCAGCGCGCACAACGATATCGACATGATTCTCGATATCCCCGTGCAATTGACGGTCGAGCTGGGACGCACCAAGATCGCGATCAAAAACCTGCTGCAACTCGCACAGGGTTCGGTCGTCGAGCTCGACGGTCTCGCGGGCGAGCCGATGGACGTGCTCGTCAACGGCTGCCTGATCGCGCAGGGCGAAGTCGTCGTCGTCAACGACAAGTTCGGCATCCGCTTGACCGACATCATTACGCCGTCCGAGCGGCTGCATAAGTTGAAGCGATGAGCGTCACGTTGCGCCAGGCCGCATGCGCGGCGCTTTGCTCCTGTAGGGGCCTCGCCTTTGCGCAACAAGCGTCCTCGGGCGCGGTGACGGGCCAACTTGTGAGTCTCGTCATCGGCATGGCGGTCGTGCTTGCGGTGATCGCGGGCGCGGCGTGGATATTGAAACGCGTCGCCCCGCGGACGTACGGCAGTTCGAGCGTGCTGCGCGTCGTCGCCGGCGCCGCTGTCGGCCAGCGCGAACGCGTGGTGGTCGTCGAAGTCGGTTCCACCTGGCTCGTGCTGGGTGTCGCGCCAGGAAGCGTCACTGCGTTGCATCAGATGCCCAGCGTCGCGCTCGATGCGCAGACCGCCGCGCCGGGCGCCGCAATACCCCCGTTCGCACACTGGCTCAAAAAATTCATGGAGAAGCGCAGTGAACGCTAAGCGCTGCGCATGGCTTGTATTGGCACTGTGCGCGCTGGCATTGCCGGCGGCAGCGCAGGGCCTGCCCGCGCTCACGAGCACCCCCGCCGCCGGGGGCGGCCAGAATTACAGTCTCAGCATCCAGACGCTGCTGCTGCTGACGTCGCTCACGTTCATCCCCGCCGTTTTGCTGATGATGACGGGCTTCACGCGCATCATCATCGTGCTGTCGCTGTTGCGCCAGGCGCTCGGCACGCCGACGTCGCCGCCGAACCAGGTGCTGATCGGACTGGCGCTGTTTCTCACGCTGTTCGTGATGTCGCCGGTGCTCGACAAGGTTTACGCGGATGCCTATCAGCCGTTTGCCGAGAACAAGATCACCATGACGCAGGCGCTCGAAAAAGGCAGCGTGCCGCTGCGCACGTTCATGCTGAAGCAGACGCGCGAAGGCGATCTCGCGCTTTTTCTGAAGCTCGCCGACGAGAAACTCGTCGATCTGCAGCAGGTGCCCATGAAAGTAGTGCTGCCCGCATTCGTCACGAGCGAACTGAAAACCGCGTTCCAGATTGGCTTCATCGTGCTGATCCCGTTCCTGATCATCGACATGGTGGTCGCCAGCGTGCTGATGTCGATGGGCATGATGATGGTGT
>CAZEAX010000350.1:0-5502 GCA_964510405.1 uncultured Streptomyces sp.
TCGAGCCGCCGGTGCCGCTCGAGCCGAAATTGAGCTGGCCCGGCTTCGCCTTCGCGAGCGCGATCAGCTCCTTCACGTTTTTCGCCGGCACGCCCGGATGCACCACCATCACGAGCGGTGTGGTGTTGATCAGGGTGATCGGCGCGAAGTCGGTGAGCGCGTCGTATGGCAGCTTGGCCAGCAGACTCGGATTGATCGTGAACGGCGCCGGCGTCACGAGCAGCGTGTAGCCGTCGGGCGCGGCCTTGGCGGCCATGTCGGTGCCGATAGTCGTGCCGCCGCCCGGACGATTGTCGACGAACGCCTGCTGCCCCCACATTTCAGAGAGTTTCTGCGCAACCGTGCGGCCGACGATATCGGTGCTGCCGCCGGCGAGAAAAGGCACGACGAGACGCACGGCCTTCGTTGGATAAGATTGCGCGCACGTAGCGCCCGCGGTCAGGGCGAGCGCGAGAGCGATCAGTTTTCCGGGCATGAACGTTCCTTTCACGCGCGTTTGATTTTGGCGGCAACGGATTGAGGTGCAACGCGCAGGCCGTCGAGCCGTGCGAGCGCGTCGCGCGCTTCGGCTTCGAGGCGCGCGACGATCGCCGCGAACGGTTCTATCTTGTCGGCGAACACCACGCCCTGTCCGCACGACAGCATGGCTTTTTCGTATTCGCCGGTCGTATAGGCGGCATGCGCGTTCGTCCCCATGATGTGGGGCAGGATCGCAGCCGTATCGCCGGGCTGGTCTTTCTCGATCTGCTGGATCATTGCGACGTGCCCGGTCTTCAGCGCGCGCTGCGTATTGCGCATCGATTGCAGGAGCAATGTCGTGTCTGTTTCGCCAGCCGCGACGAGGCGCTCCTTGTAGCGGCGGTCCGCCCACACTTCTTCGGCCACCAGAAAACGCGTACCCATCGCGACACCGTCCGCGCCGAGCGCAAGCGCGGCGACAAGCTGTTCGCCGGTGCCGAGGCCGCCGGCGACAATCAATGGAATTTTGATGGCGCGCGCGGCCGCGGCGGCGGCCACCATCGTGCCGACGGGCTCGACGCCCGGATGGCCCCCGGCTTCCGCGCCGACCACCGTCACCGCATCGACACCGAGCGATTCGGCTTTTTTGGCGTAGCGCACGCCCGGCACTTTGTGCAGCACCTTGATGCCGGCGTCCTTGAAGCGCTTCATATAGGCTTCGGGATTGTTGCCCGCGGTTTCGACGAAGCGGACACCTTCGTCGATCACGGCGTCGATCAGCGGCGTCACGCGGTCGGCGCCGTCGCGGCTCACGCGGATCATGATGTTCACGCCGAACGGCTTGCCGTTGGTGATTTCGCGGCAGCGCCGGATGCCCGCGCGCAACGCGGCGACGTCCTTGAAGCTCGCCGCCGTCATGAAACCCATCAGCCCCGCGTTGACTGCTGCGCCGACGTACTCGGGTGTGGCAAGCCACATCAAACCGCTCGCGATGACCGGCAGCCGGATACCGTAGAGTTCGGTAATGCGGGTTTTGAAAACCGGTTCCACGCGGCTACTTTAGAACGACCAGCGCATCGGCGGCGACCACCCCTTGTCCGGCTGTGCGCACGAACAGCGGATTGATGTCGATTTCCGCGATGCGGTCCGCATAATCGACGACCAGCAGCGACAAGCGCGACAGTGCCGTGGCGAGCGCTTCGATATCGAGCGCCGGCTGGCCGCGAAAGCCTTTGAGCAAAGCGGCACCTTTGATCTCGGCTATCATTTCGCGGGCCGCCGCACGACCGAACGGCGCGAACCGGCGCGTCACGTCTTTGAGCAGCTCGGTATAGACGCCGCCGAGTCCGAACACGACGACCGGCCCGAAGAAACGGTCGTTGACGGCGCCCACGATGACTTCGAGGCCGCCCGCCATTTCCTGCACGAGCACGCCGTCGATGCGCGCGTTCGCATCGTGTTTGCGCGCCGCTGCGAGCACGTCGCACGCCGCGCTCTTGAGTTCGTCGAGAGTCCGGATATTGAGACGCACGACGCCGGCTTCGGTTTTGTGCGGGATGTCGGCGGATTCGATTTTGACCGCGAGCGGGAAGGGCAGCGGCGTTTCCTTCAGCTGTGCCACCTCGTCGGCGCTCAGCAGCACCTCCTTGACGACGGGAATGGCGTAATCCGCGAGGATCTGCTTGGAGCGGTGTTCGCCGAGCGTGCCGCTTGTCGCCGGCAGATCCATGGCGATTTTCCAGGTGATGCGCGATTCCGCGGGCGGCCGTTCGGCAAATGCGCGTCGCTTCTGCGCAAACTCGTTGAGCGAGGCGAGCGCGCGCACGGTGCGTCCCGGCGAAAGTATGCAGGGCACGTGGTTTTCCTCGAGCAGCTTCATGACGTCCGCGTTGTCGTCGGGTGAGGTCGGCCAATTGAGAATGACGGGCTTGTCCGTCGCTTTGACGATTTCTATGAAAGTGCGCGACCAGGCGGGCGCTGCGCTGCCGCGCGGCGAACGCGCGATCACCTGGTCGATATTCGGATCGGCGATCACGGCCGCGATCACGCGGTTATAGGAGGCGAAAGCATCGTTGTAACCGTTGGCGGTCGCATCGACCGGATTGGCGACCGATGCGTACGAGACGACGAGTTCGCGCAGTTGCGCGGTCGTTGCGTCAGTGAGCTTCGGCAATTCGAGTCCATGCTCGATGCAACGGTCAGCGATCAACACGCCGGCGCCGCCCGACAGCGTGATGACGCCGACGCGGTTGCCGCGCGGCACGCGCTTCATGCGCAGCACTTTCATGACGTCGATCAAATCGTCCATGTCGCGCACTTCGATGAAGCCGCCCTGCCTGAACGCCGTCTGGAACAGTTCGTAGCTCGCGGTCATGCGCGCGGTGTGCGATGCTGCGGCCTGGCGGCCGACGTCGGTATTGCCGACTTTCCACACGAGGATCGGTTTGTTGAGTTCGAGCGCGCGCTGGCCGAGCGCGATCAGGCGGCGCCCGTCGGTGATGCCTTCCATGAACAGCATCACCGAATCGTTTTCGTCGCGTTCGAGGAAAAATTCCGCGAGTTCCAGCATCGAGATGTCGGCTTCGTTGCCGGTCGAGATCGCGTAGTTGAAACCGACGCCGTAGTACGCGGCGGTGGCGACGACGCCGAAGCCGAAGCCGCCCGATTGCGTGACCATCGCGCACGGCCCGGGTATGAGCGTCTTCAATTGCACGGTGCCGCCGAAGCCGACGCGCGCATTGTCGTGCAGGTTCAGCATGCCGAGGCAGTTGGGGCCGATCAGGCGCACGCCGGCGCGCTTCGCAGTGGCGGTCAGCTTCTGCTGCAGTTCGATGCCGTCGCCGCCGACTTCGCTGAACCCCGCCGACAGCACGATCGCGAACGGAATGCCCGCTGCGCCGCATTGCTCGATCACGCTCAACACGTGGTTCGACGACAGCGCGACGAGCGCGACGTCGCACGGCTTCGGTACCGCTGCGATGTCTTTATAACAGGTGAGTCCCTTGATCTCCGCATATTTCGGATTGACGGGATAGACCTTGCCTTTGAAACCGAATTCGGTGAGCAGCTTCAGCGGCTGGCCGCCGATGCGCGTCAAATCGTTCGAGGCGCCTACGACCGCGACTGCGCGCGGATTGACGAGGCGAGAAAAGTCCTGCACTTGGCGCGCTGACGCGCCGGCTGATTGATCCAAAGCGATTTCCTCTCGATGACAGGCGTATTCGCATTGATTTTACCTTGATTCATACGGCACCCGCCATTTACACTCGCGGTATGAATAACATTGCGCGGGCGTTGCTGTGCGCTTCATTGTGCGCGGCGAATGCAGTCGATGCGCAACCTGCGTATCCCGGTAAACCGATCCGCCTGCTCGTCGGCTTCGCGCCCGGCGGCGGCACCGACATTCTTGCGCGCGCGATGGGCGCTCCGCTCGGCGAACTGCTAGGCCAGCAGGTGACGATAGACAACCGCGCGGGCGCCGGCGGCATCATCGCGACCGAACTCGGCGCGAAAGCGGCGCCCGACGGCTACACGCTGCTGGTCGGCAGCTCCGCCGGCTTCGCGATCAATCCGAATCTGATGGCGAAGCTGCCGTACGACCCGGTGAAAGATTTCGCGCCCGTCGGCACGTTCGCGACGCTGTCGTACGTGGTCGACGTACATCCTTCGCTGCCGGCGAAAACATTGAAAGACCTGCTCGCGCTCGTTCGCGCGAAACCCGGCGCGATCAACTATGGTTCGGCCGGGCAGGGCTCGTCGACGCATCTTGCGATCGAGCAGTTCGCGCAAATGGCCGGCGTGAAGCTCACGCACATCCCGTATAAAGGCAATACGCCGGCGATGACGGCATTGATGAGCGGCGAGGTCGCGATGGTGTTCGATCCGGTGTTGACTTCGGCGCCGATGGTAAAAAGCGGGCGCGTGCGCGCGCTCGCGGTGACAACTGCGCGGCGTTCCGCATTATTGCCGGATGTGCCGACTGTTGCGGAAGCGGGCATCAAAGGCTATGAATCGGGCAACTGGTTCGGCGTCTTCGCGCCGGCCGGCACGCCGCGCGACATCGTCGAGCGGCTGAACGCGGCGATCAACAAGACGATGACGCGGCCGGACATGAAAGACAAGCTCGCCAGCCAGGGCGCCGACGCGTTGACGGGCTCGCCGGCGGAGCTCGCGGCGCTCGTGCAGCGCGAGCTCGCGAAGTTCGCGGCCATCATCAAGGCCGCCGGCGTGAAGGTCGAGTAAGCGTGGAGAAGCAACACCGCAATGTCATGGTGCTTTCGGGCACCCAGGCCACACTGCAAATCACCGGCGTCACCATGGTCGCGGTGACCGGGCTTGCCGGCTACGCGCTCGCCGACAACAAATCGTTCGCGACCGTGCCGTTGACCTGTTACGTATTGGGTTCTGCCATCACCACGATACCCGCATCGTTTCTGATGAAGGCGGTCGGCCGGCGCGCCGGTTTTCAAACCGGCACTTCGATCGGTATCCTGGGCGCGGCGATTTGCAGTTTCGCGATGTATATCGCCAGTTTCTGGCTGTTGTGCGCCGGGATGATGGTGATGGGCATGTATACCGCGTTCGGCAAGTATTACCGCTTCGCCGCCGCCGACGCCGCCAGCGATTCGTTCCGCGCGAAAGCGATTTCGTTCACCCTGGCGGGCGGCATTCTCGGCGGCGTCGTCGGCCCCGAGATGGCGAAGCGCACGAAGGACCTCTTCGCCGATCACATGTACCTGGGCTCGTACATGTCGCTGATGTTCGTGTGTCTGCTGGCGACCCTGTTGCTCACGCGCCTCGACATCCCGCGGCTCCCCGAGCACGAGCGCAAAGACCCGGGGCGGCCGTTGCGCGAGATCATGCGCCAGCCGGCCTACCGTGTGGCGTTGACCTCCACGGTGTTCGGCTACGCCGTCATGACGCTCACCATGTCGGCAACGCCGCTCGCCATGCTGGCCTGCGGCTTCGGCTTTCCCGACAGCGCCACCGTCATCCAGGCCCACATCGTCGTCAAGGCGGTGATGATCGGCCTGATGATCGCCT
>CAZEAX010000351.1:0-5496 GCA_964510405.1 uncultured Streptomyces sp.
CGGCATGGCCGGCATCGCGCTGACCGTCGGCATGGCGATCGACGCCAACGTGCTGATCAACGAGCGCATCCGCGAGGAGTTGCGCAACGGCAACACGCCGCAGGCGGCGATCCACGCCGGTTACTAGCGCGCATGGGGCACGATTCTCGACTCCAACATCACGACGCTGATCGGCGGTCTCGCGCTGTT
This sequence comes from uncultured Streptomyces sp., assembly GCA_964510405.1. Classification (GTDB taxonomy): domain Bacteria; phylum Pseudomonadota; class Gammaproteobacteria; order Burkholderiales; family SG8-41; genus PALSA-1004. The sequence goes on from CAZEAX010000351.1 coordinate 190, forward strand.
CGCGTTCGGCTCTGGCCCGGTCAAGGGCTTCGCGGTCGTGCTGTGCCTGGGCATCCTGACGTCGATATTCAGCGCGGTGATGGTGTCGCGCTCTATCGTCAATCTGTATTACGGCAGCCGCCGCCGGCTCGAGCGCATCTCTATCGGGCAGGTGTGGAAGGGCGGCGCGGAAAAGCAGGCAAAAGGAAAGGCATGATGCGGCGGGCGTAACCCTCGCGCATTTGAGTACAAATTATGGAATTCTTCAGAATAAAACACGACATCCCGTTCATGCGCCACGCGCTGGTGTTCAACGTGATTTCGGTCATCACGTTCATCATCGCGGTGGGCTCGCTTGCGACGAAGGGGCTCAACTTCGGCGTCGATTTCACCGGCGGCACGGTGATGGAAGTGCATTACGCGCAGGCGCCCGACGTCAACAGGATCCGCGACACGATGGGCAAGATCGGTTTCCCCGACGCGTCGGTGCAGAACTTCGGCACCTCGCTCGACGTCTTGATCCGGCTCCCCGTCAAGCCGGGCCTGACCAGCGCCAAACTGTCGGAGATCGTGCGCGACGAACTGCGCAAGGAAGACGCGACGGCGGAAGTCAGGCGCGTGGAATTCGTCGGTCCGCAGGTCGGCAAGGAACTCGTCGAGAACGGAGGATTGGCGCTGCTCTTCGTGTCGATCGGCATCGTCGCCTACCTCGCGATGCGCTTCGAGTGGAAGTTCGGCCTTGCGGCCATCATCGCCAACCTGCACGACGTCGTGATCATTCTCGGCTTCTTCTCGGTATTCCAGTGGGAATTCTCGCTGACCGTGCTCGCCGCGGTGCTCGCGATTCTCGGCTACTCGGTCAACGAATCGGTCGTGGTGTTCGACCGGATCCGCGAGAATTTCCGCAAGATGCGCAGCGCCAGCGTGACGACGGTGATCGACAACGCGATCACGCGCACGATTTCGCGTACCATCATCACCCACGGCTGCACCCAGTTGATGGTGACCTCGATGCTCGTGTTCGGCGGCGAGACGCTGCATTACTTCGCATTGGCGCTCACCATCGGCATCTGCTTCGGCATATATTCGTCGGTGCTGGTCGCGAGCCCGATCGTGATGTGGCTCGGCGTGTCGCGCAAGGATCTGGTCAAGCCCGAGAAGAAGAACGAAATCGGCGCCGCGATCTAGCGGCCTGACGCGGACCCGCCGTGGAGTTGCTCGCGCAGTTTATCGACCTCGTCCTGCACCTCGATCAGCACCTGGCCCTGCTGATCCGGAATTACGGCGCGTGGGTCTACCTGATCCTGTTCCTGATCATCTACTGCGAGACCGGGCTGGTGGTCACGCCGTTTCTGCCGGGCGATTCCCTGCTCTTCGTGGCGGGCACGATGGCCGCGGCCGGCGCGATGGACGTGCACGGACTGTTCGCGCTGCTCGTGCTCGCGGCATTCGGCGGCGACAACACCAATTACTGGATCGGTCATTTCGTCGGTCCGCGCGTGTTCAAGCGTGTGCGCTCGCGCCTGCTGAACCCCGCGCACCTGCATCGAACGCAGAAATTCTACGAAAAGCACGGCGGCAAGACGGTGATCCTCGCGCGCTTCATGCCGATCATCCGCACGTTCGCGCCGTTCGTGGCGGGGATAGGCCGCATGCGGTATGCGAGCTTTCTCTTCTACAGCTTTTCCGGCAGCGTGTTCTGGATCGGGTTCTTCGTCTACGGCGGCTACTATTTCGGCAACATCCCGGCGGTCAAGAACAACCTGACTGCGCTCATACTCGGTGTGATCGTGGTTTCGGTACTGCCCGGGATTGTTGCGTTTCTGCGCGAAAAATCCGGCGATGCAAAACGCTGACTTTCCCGCAACGGCATGAAGCGGGCGCCGGCCGGTTGCACATTGAAATGGAGGAGACAACAGTGTCTGTTACTACTGAAAGAACCGTCGACCCGGGCAAACCGCTTGCCGGGCGTACCGCCATTGTTACCGGGTCGGGACAGAATATCGGCAAGGCCATCGCGCTGCATTTCGCGCGGGCCGGCGCGAACGTCGTCGTCAACGGTCATCGCAATCAGGCCGCCATCGACGATGTCGTCAAGGAGATCGAGGCGCTGGGCGCGCGCGGGCTCGCGTGCCTTGCAGACGTCGGCGACGCGCACGCCGTGGCGGCGATGGTGAGAAAAGCGGAGGATAAGTTCGGCACGGTCGACATTGCCGTATCGAATGTGTCGGTCAGGCTCCACCAGCCGTTCTACGACATCTCGCTCGAAGACTGGGACCGGATCATGAGGTCCAACTTGAGTTCGGCGTTCTATCTTGCGCGCGCGGTGCTGCCCGGCATGCAGAAATCGAAATGGGGACGTATCATTCACATTTCCGGCGAAGATGGATTCCAGGGGCACATTCCGGGCCGCGCGCACAACATGGTGTGCAAGGCGGGCGTGCATGCGTTTTCGAAAGCGGTGGGCATAGAGTTCGCCGCCGACGGCATCACCGCCAACACGGTGTCGCCGGGATCGATCGAAACCACGCGCGACTGGAGCCAGTATCCGAAGAACTGGCGCGAAATGCGCCTCTCCCAGATCCCGATGAAAAAAATCGGCCGGGTCGACGATATCGCGATGGCCTGTGTCTATCTGGCCGGCGACAGCGGTGCGTTTATTTCGGGGCAGGTCATCCACGTCAACGGCGGACAGTTCATGTACTGACGGGCCGTTCCCGCGGCGATTGAGGGTGTTTTGCATTCCCCAGGAAAGAAGGATGAAACCGGCAGCAGAAGTGTTATACGACGTCAATGGCGGGGTGGCCGTCATCACCATCAACCGTCCGTACCAGCTCAATGCGATCAACAACGCGGTGTGCGCACAGTTGACGGACGCGTTTGGCCGGTTTGAACAGGATGGCGCGCTGCGCGTCGCGATCCTGACCGGCGCGGGTGACAAGGCGTTTTCAGCCGGGCGCGATCTGAAAGAGGTTGCGGGCGGCGCGCCGCGCCCGCCGATTCCGGTGCTCGGCGACACCGTGCACGTCAGCAAGCCGGTGATCGCGGCGGTCAACGGCGCCGCGGTCGGCGGCGGCTGGATATTCGCGCAGATGTGCGATTTGTGTATCGCGGCGGACCACGCCACGTTCGGCATCGCCGAAGCGAAAGTCGGCCGCGGTCTGCACTGGACGCCGCCGCTGGTGCACATGGTGGGCAGCCGGATCGCGCTCGAATTGATGATCACGGGAAAAAACATCGACGCGCAGCGCGCGCAGGCGATCGGTTTCGTCAACCGGGTTGTGCCGTATCGGGACTTGCTGCCGGCGGCGCTGGCGATGGCGGAAGAAATCATCGCCTGCGCGCCGCTGTCGGTCGCCAACGCGCGCGAGATGGTGCGCCACGCGATGAACATGGGCGTGGATGCCGCGCTGAAAACCGGCGAGACGCTCGCCGCGCGGTTATACGAGAGCGAAGACTCGCGGGAAGGCCCGCGCGCTTTCCAGGAGAAGCGCAGGCCGGTATGGAAGGGCAGGTAGCAAAAGTTCACGCAACGAGGAGGTTGTCGGCATGGTCGAGTTCAAAACAATTTCGTATGACGTCGTGCAGGTCGGGGAAGAGTTCAAGTCGGACGATTTTCTGATCAAGCCGGAAGACGTGGAAACATTCGCGTTCGCGGTCGACGATCATCACCCGTGGTATTTCGACGACTCGCCGTACGGCGGGCCGATCGCGCACCCGGCGCTGCTCGCGAACCAGGCGCTCATGATGCGCCACAGCCGCTACATCATCCCGGCGGGGCTGCACGCCAAGATGCAGATGGAATTCGTCGAACCGCTGCGCGCCGGCATGCGCGTGCGCAGCTACGGCAAGGTCATCGACAAGTTCGAGAAGCGCGGCCGCTACTATATGGTGACCGAGTTTGCGACGAAGGACGAAGAATCGGGCGCGGTGCTGGTGTGCGGGCAGTTTACCCAGATGTTGTTCAAGGGAGAACGCCATGTCGCTTAAAGCAGCCGCCTCGATCAGCATCGGCGACGAACTGGCGCCGCGGGTGAAGCCGATCGCGCAACGCCAGATCGACGCGTATTCCGGCGTGCGTCCCAAGTCGATCCACACGGACGTCGAGTGGGCGAAGAAAAAGGGTTTTGCGGCGCCGCTTGCGCAGGGCCTGATGTCGACCGCCTACGTTTCGCAGATGATGGTCGATCTGCTGGGCGAGGGATTCGTCAAGGGCGGCAAAATCAACGTCTCGTTCATCAAGCCGGTGCTGGCCGGCGACACGCTGACCATGCACGGCGCGGTCAGGAGCAAGGATGCCGAAGGCGCGCATACGCGCATCACCGTCGAGTTCTGGTGCGAAAGCCAGCGCGGCGAGAAGACTTTGGTCGGCACGGCGAGCGGGCTCGCGGCGTGATGGTGGCGAAAGACGTAGTGGACAATCCGGCTCCCGCAATCGAAACCGATCTCACGCGCCTCTTCGCGCCGCGGAGCGTCGCGCTGGTCGGCGCGACGGACCACCCGACGAATTTCGGCGGCCGCGTGTTCCGCGCGATGCTCAAGTTCGGCTACCAGGGAAAAATCTATCCGGTCAATCCGCGGCTGAAGGAAATCTACGGGCTCGCATGTTATCCGGGCATCAGGGATCTGCCGGAGACGCCCGACCACGTCGGCATCATCGTCGCGACCGAACGCGTGTTCGACGTGCTGACCGATTGCGCCGCACGCGGCGTGCCGTTCGCCACCGTTTACACCGCGGGATTTGCGGAGACTGCGACGCCCGAAGGCCGCGAGCGCCAGGCGCGGTTGATCGCATTTGCGCGCGCATCGGGCATGCGTATCATGGGTCCCAATTGCAACGGTGTGATCAACTTCATCGACAACTTCGCGATGACGTCGACCGGTGCAATCGGTCGCGCGCGCGGCAAGGCTGGCAACGTCGGCGTCATCAGCCATAGCGGCGGCCTCGGCCAGATCACGGTAATGTGGCGTGCGCAAATGGCCGGCCTCGGTGTGAGCTACGAAGCGAGCTGCGGCAACGAAGCGGACCTCGACACGCTCGACTTCGCGCGCTTCATGCTGCGCTCCGATACGACGGACATCATCCTGATGGCGGTCGAAGGCTTCAAGGACGGCGCCAAGCTCGAAGCGGTCGCGCGCGAAGCGCTGGAGCGCGAGAAGCCCATCGTCGTGTTGAAGCTCGGCCGCACCGAAGCGGGCAGCCGTGCGGCTTCTTCCCATACGGGCGCCATCGCGGGCGTGGACGATATCTATCAGGCCGCATTCAAGCAGTACGGCCTGATCGGCGTGAATACCTGCAACGAACTCTACGAAACGGCCATCCTGCTG
>CAZEAX010000352.1:0-5490 GCA_964510405.1 uncultured Streptomyces sp.
TCCGGAAGGCATGAAGGGTTACCTCAAGGAAATGCTCGCGGACGCCGAGCCGGTCGGCGAAATTTTCGACGGCGAAAATTACGTGACCGAAGCGAACGGTTACGCAGTGGGCGAGGGCGCCGGTTGGGCGTTCGCGGTGGTCGACGAGGCCAAAGGCTACGGCGAATCGTACGCGAACCTGATCCCGACGCCCGCAGGCGGCACGCACGAGTCGGGACTGCGGGACGGCATTTTCGAAGCGGTGAAACAGTTCGCCGAGCACCACAACATGATGCCGCGCGGCATCAAGCTGATGGCCGACGACGTGTGGTCGAAGACGATCTACTTTTTGTCCGCGAAGGTGTTGGAGCCGCAGTTCCACGGCCAGACCAAGGAAAAGCTCTCGAACCGCGACGCGTTCAAGCTCGTCGCGGCGATGGTGCGCGATCCGTTCGAGCTGTGGCTGAACACGCACGTCGAATTCGGCCGCAAGATCGCCGAAGTCGTGATCCGCCAGGCAGTCGAGCGTTCGCGCTCGGTGCAGAAGGTCGAGCGCAAGAAATCCTCCAGCGTCGTCATGCTGCCCGAGAAGCTTACCGATTGCGAAGCGAGCGACATCGCGCAGAACGAGCTCTTTCTCGTCGAGGGCGATTCGGCCGGCGGCTCGGCGAAGCAGGCGCGCGACAAGCGCTTCCAGGCGATCTACAAGATGCGCGGCAAGGCGCTGAACTCGTGGGAGGTCAAGCGCGAGCTGCTGTTTTCCAACGCCGAGATCCACGATATTGCGGTCGCGATCGGCGTCGATCCGCACGAGAGCGGCACGGAACCCGACCTGTCGGGACTGCGCTACGGAAAGATCGCGTCGATGACCGACGCGGACGTCGACGGCGCGCACATCTCGGTGCTGCTGTTGACGCTGTTCTACCGTCACTTTCCGAAACTGATCGAGAACGGCAACATTTACATCGCGAGCCCGCCGCTCTACAAGATCGACATTCCGGCGCAGGGCAAGCGGCCCGCGAAAAAGCTCTATGCGCTCGACGAAGACGAGCGCAAGGCCACCCTCGACCGCGCGCGCGACGACGGCGTGAAGGTCGAGTCGATCCGGATCCAGCGCTTCAAGGGTCTCGGCGAGATGAATCCCGAGCAGTTGTGGGAAACGACGCTGTGCCCCGCCACCCGGCGCCTTCTGCAGGTTCGCATCGAGGACGTCGAGAAAACACTCGCGCTCTTCAACATGCTGATGTCCAAGCGCGAGTCGGAGGCGCGCTGCGCGTGGATGGAAGAAAAAGGCGACCAGGTCGAGGCTGACGTATGAAGGGCGGCAAGAAAAGCGCGCGCGGTGCGAAGAAGGACGACCCGACGCCGGATCTGTTCGCTGACGCGGGCGGCGGCGGTAAAGGAACGCCGACAGCTCAAGGCCCCGGCAACGGCGACGACTCCATCGACATGGCGGCGTTCGCGGAACGCAGCTACCTCACTTATGCCATGAGCGTCGTGCGCGGGCGCGCGATACCCAACGTCGAAGACGGGCAGAAGCCGGTGCAGCGCCGCATCCTCTACGCGATGCACGAGCTGGGGCTGCGCTCCGGCGTGCAGCACACCAAGTCGGCGCGCATCGTCGGCGAAGTGCTCGGCAAATACCATCCGCATGGCGACGCATCGACGTACGATGCGCTGGTACGCATGGCGCAGGATTTCTCGCTGCGCTACCCGCTGATCGACGGCCAGGGTAATTTCGGTTCGCCCGACGGCGATTCCGCGGCGGCGTACCGGTATACCGAAGCGAGGCTGACGCCGCTCGCCGATTTATTGCTCTCCGAAATCGACCAGGATACGGTCGACTTCACCACCAACTACGACGGGCGCTTGCAGGAACCGGAGCTGTTGCCCGCGCGCCTGCCGATGCTCTTGTTGAACGGCGCTTCGGGCGTGGCGGTCGGCATGGCCTGCGAACTGCCGCCGCACAATATGCGCGAAGCAGCCGAAGCGGCGATTCAACTGGTCCGCCATCCTAAGACGAACGTGGCCGCGGTGATGGACATCATCAAAGGCCCGGATTTTCCCGGCGGCGGGCAGATCATCAGCCCGCGCCAGGCCATCGTCGATGCGTATACGACCGGGCGCGGCTCGCTGCGCGCGCGCTGTCGCTGGAAAGTGGAGAGCCTCGCGCGCGGCCAGTGGCAGATCGTGGTTTACGAATTGCCGCCTACGACTTCGGCGCATCGCGTCATGTCCGAAATCGAGGAGATGACCAACCCGAAAGCGAAAGACAAGAACGGCAAGGTCAGCGTCACGCAGACGAATCTAAAGCAGCTGATTCTCGGCGCGCTCGAAAAGGTCAACGACGAATCCGACAAGGCCCAAAAGGTGCGCCTCGTGCTCGAGCCGCGCTCTTCGCGCCAGGATCCGGACGAGTTCATGCAGCTCCTGCTCGCGCATACGAGCCTCGAGGAAAATTTCCCGATCAATCTCGTGGTGCTGGGCCTCGACGGCCGGCCCGGGCGCAAGAACATCCGCGATCTTCTCGGCGAGTGGGCGGAGTTCCGCGTTACGACCGTCACGCGCCGCGTCAAGTTCCGGCTCGGCCAGGTCGACCGCCGCATTCACATATTGGAAGGCCGCAACACGGTCTTTCTCAATATCGAGAAGGTGATCAAGACCATCCGTGAGTCGGACGAGCCGAAGCCCGCGCTGATCAGGCAATTCAAGCTCACCGATATCCAGGCGGAAGACATCCTCGAAATCCGGCTGCGCCAGTTGGCGCGACTCGAAGGCATCAAGATCCAGAACGAGCTCAAAGAGTTGAAGATCGAGCGCAAGAGCCTGAAAGAGCTGCTCGACAGCGACACCGAGATGAGGAAGCTTGTCGTCAAGGAAATCCGCGACGACGCGAAGACCTACGGTGACGACCGCCGCACGGTGATCGAAGAGGCCGGCCGCGCGACGTTCGAGCGCCAGGTCGTCGACGAGCCGCTCACCGTCATTGTCTCGCGCAACGGCTGGGTGCGCGCGCGCCAGGGCCACGCGCTGGACCTGGCCGGCATCACGTACAAGGCCGGCGACGCGCCGTATGCGGTGTTCGAAACGCGCTCGATCCATTCGATTGCGATGATCGATTCAACCGGCCGCGCGTTCAGCGTGGAAGCGACCGAAATTCCCGGCGGCAAGGGCGACGGCGTGTCGATCACGTCGATGGTCGAGCTCGCCGACGGTGCGCGCCTCGCGCACGTCGTCGATGCGCAGCCCGGACGCCGCTACCTCGTTGCAAACTCGGGCGGCTACGGATTCATCGTGAAGTCGGAAGAACTCCTCTCGCGCGTGCGTGCGGGCAAAACTTTCATGAGCGTGGAAAAGGGCGACGAAGTGCTGAGGCCCGCGCTGGTCCCCGACAAGCCCGTGATGGCGGTGACGCTGTCGGAGCACGGCCGCATGTTGCTGTTCGACGCCGCCGAGCTGAAAGAGCTCGCGCGCGGACGCGGCATCACGCTGATGGGCCTCGACGACAAGGAAAAGATGAAAGCGGTCGGTTTCTCCGACGGCAAGTCGGTGAACGTTGCGGGCGTCACAAAGAGCGGCAAGGAAAAAACCGTGCGCGTCGCCGGTCAGGAGTTGCACAAGTACGTCGTGCACCGTGCGCGCAAAGGCTGTCTCTTGCCGAGCAAGCTTGTGCCTGACGCGGTGGTGAACGGTTAATTTTCTGCGCCGCCCCGATCCCCCCCCGCATCGCAGGGGAGGCAGGCGTTACACAATTCCCTCCCTTGCAATGCGGGGGAGGGTTGGGGAGGGGGCGCAGCAGGCTTCAGGTAATTCGAAATCTACTGCTGCGGTGCGCCAGCGTGTTATTTCGCGCCGCATTACAATGCGGGCCTTATGCATAAGAGTTGCCTGCTTGCGGTTTCGGTGTGCGCCATCGCGTTAACGTTCCTCGCGCATGCCGCGGCTGCAACCTACCCCGGCAAAGTCGTGCGCGTCATCGTGCCGTTTCCGCCGGGCGCCGGCAACGACATCGTGACGCGCATCGTCGTGCCGAGGCTGGGTGAATCCACGGGCCAGTCGTTTGTCGTAGACAACCGCGGCGGCGCTGGCGGCATCATCGGGACCGAGCTTGCCGCCAGGGCGCCGGCGGACGGCTACACTTTGTACGTCGGCGGTTCCGCTCTGATACTCACGCCGCTGACGAGCAAGGTTCCGTACAAGGCGAGCGATTTCGTGCCGATAGCGCGCTTTGCGTCGGTGCCATTCATTCTCGTCGTGCATCCGGCAATGCCAGCGAAATCGCTCGGTGAGGTCGTCGCGCTCGCGAAGGCGAAGCCCGGGGCGATCAATTACGCATCCACGGGGCACTGGACCACGCCGCATCTGACGACGGAGTTGTTCAAGTCGGTCGCGAAGATCGACATCACTCACGTGCCCTTCAACGGCAGCGCGCTCGCGCTCACCAATCTGCTCGGCGGGCATATCGACATGTTCTTCTGCAACATGCTGTCGGCGACGCCGCATATCGCGAGCGGCAGGTTGCGTGCGCTCGCCGTGAGCAGCCTGCAGCGTTCACCGGTCACGCCGCAAGTGCCGACGGTTGCGGAGTCCGGCTATCCCGGTTTCGAAACGGTGACTTGGTTCGGACTGACGGCGCCCGTTGGCACGCCCGCAGGCGTCATCTCGATCTTGCACGCGGAAACCGCGAAAGCCTTGCGCCGCGCGGACGTGCAGGAGCAGCTCGCGGCGCAGGGCGCCACGGTCACGCTTGAAAAAGGGCCGGAGGAATTCGCCGCCTATATCAGGGCGGAGACGGAAAAATGGAGCCGGTTGCTCAAGACGCTGGGTGCCAAGGTCCAGTAAACTCGCGATTCAGATTCGACAACTGTGAGGAGAAGCAGCGTGGAGTTCGGACAGACACTGGCAGAATTCGTTAAAAGCGTGACGCTCGACAGCGTTCCAAAGCGCGACATCGACGTGGCGAAGCTCGCGATACTCGATCAGATCGGGGTGGCACTGGCCGGCGTCGGCGAAGATCCGGGGCTGAAAGTCCAGGCGATGGTGGATAGATGCAAGGCCGATGAGGCAACCGTGCTCGGCAATCCGCGCAAAACGACCACGTGGCTCGCCGCATTGGTCAACGGCACGCTCGGCCACACGCTCGACTTCGACGATTGCTCGAGCTACGGGCATCCGAGCGTGGTGCTCGTGCCGGCGATGCTGGCGACGGGTGAGACGCAGGATCGCAGCGGGCGCGAGCTGCTCGAAGCCTATATCGCGGGCTTCGAAATCGGCGAAGCGCTGTCGCGCATCGTGCCGCGGCGCGCGGACCAGTTTCACGGTCTGCACAGCACGGCATTGTTCGGGCCCCTGACTTCCGCCACCGTGTCGGGCCGGTTGCTGGGCCTCAACGCCATGCAGCAGCGTCACGCATGGGGGATCGCTTCTTCGCAGGCGGGCGGCATCACCGGAAATTTCGGCACTCACACCAAACCGTTGCACGGCGGCATTGCATCCCAGGCCGGCGTCATG
>CAZEAX010000353.1:0-5438 GCA_964510405.1 uncultured Streptomyces sp.
GTGGCGGTTGCTGCAAGCAGTGCATGAACGCAAGACCATGATCAAGCTGCCACCGTTACCGGTTCCGCTGCGCGAACTCCTGGCGCGACTCCCCCAGTTTCCGCCGTCGGCGGTATTCGCCGCCGCGCTCACCCTGCAGGTGGGAGAAAGTCTCGGCACGGATGCGCATCCTGAATTCGCAGGCAAGCTGATCCGCCTGCGCATCAGCGATGCCGGCGTGACCATCACGTTGCGCGTCACGCCGCGCGGTTTTGCACCGTCGGCCGCGACCGCCGCCGATCTCACGCTGACGGCGAAAGCCGAGGACTTTGTGGCGCTCGCGCAGCGCCGCGAAGACCCTGACACTTTGTTCTTCAGCCGGCGCCTGATCATGGAGGGCGACACCGAGCTCGGGCTGCTCGTGAAAAATTCCCTCGATGCGCTTGAATTCAAGCCATCGATACCGGGACCTCCCGACGTATTGCGCGTGTTGCGTTCGTGGCTGCACTGACGCCCCGCGCCGTTGCCCGCGCCGTCGAATCTTGGCAACCATGGCACGTTGACCTATATCAACTGCCGCCCCTGCTCAAACGCCGAGAATAGCCGGTCACCATTGTATTTACAGCAACCGCGAGACATGGCCGAAACCGAGAATGGCGCCTGCAGTCCCTTACCGAACTGGCATTTGCGAACGCGGAAACTATTGCCGATCGTGCAGGGCGGCATGGGCGTGGGCATCTCGGCGCACTGCCTGGCGGGGAATGTCGCACGACTAGGCGCGGTCGGCACCATCTCGAGCGTCGACCTGCGGCATCATCATCCCGATCTGCTCGAACGCGCCAAGGGCTGCACCGACCGGGCCGAACTCGACAAACTCAACCTGATCGCGCTCGACCGCGAGATCCGCATGGCGCTCGAACTCGCCGACGGCCGCGGCGCGATTGCCGTGAACGTGATGAAAGCGGTCTCCGAGTACCCTGCCTACGTGCGGCAAAGTTGCGAGAGCGGCGCGCACGCGATCGTCATGGGCGCGGGCCTGCCGTTCGATCTGCCGGAGCTCACGCAGGATTTTCCGGACGTCGCGCTGATACCGATCCTGTCCGACGTGCGCGGGGTCAACATCGTGCTCAAGAAATGGCTGCGCAAGAAACGCCTGCCCGACGCCATCGTGATCGAGCACCCGCGCTATGCCGGCGGGCACCTCGGCGCGACGCGTCCCGAGGACATCGGCGATCCGCGCTTCGACTTCGAGCCCGTGCTCGCGGGCCTGCGCGAACTCTTCCGCGAACTCGGGCTGGAGCGCGAACGCATTCCGCTGATCATGGCGGGCGGCATCAAGAGCCATGCGGAGGTGCGCACGCTGCTCGGCCTCGGCGCATCTGCAGTGCAAATCGGCACGCCGTTCGCGGTGACGCTCGAATGCGATGCCCATCCGAATTTCAAGAAAGTGCTCGCAGACGCGAAACCTGCGGACATCGTCACTTTCATGAGCGTGGCGGGACTGCCCGCGCGCGCGGTGCTGACGCCATGGCTGAAGAACTATCTACGCCGCGAGAAAGCGCTGCAATCGCACGCCAAAGCGGACCCCGCGCGCTGCGTGCCGGGGCTCAACTGCCTGTCGGTATGCGGATTGCGCGACGGCATCGGCAGCATCGGCCAGTTCTGCATCGACACGCGGCTGGCCTTTGCGTTGAAAGGCGACGTCAAAAAGGGTTTGTTCTTCCGCGGCAGCGAGGGCCTGCCGTTCGGCAACGAAATCCGGCCGGTCGCCGAACTCGTCGATTACCTGCTGACGGGGAGCATGCCCGCCGCTATGCCGGCCACGGCAGCGGCTGCCGCGTAAGCGCGACCGCGACGATATAGAAGAATACGGCTTGTGCGGCGAGCCATGCCGCCATGCGCGTCCGCCGCGTCTTCCCCCGCTTCAACGCAAGCGTTCCCAACCCGATGTAAAGCAGCAGGCCGGCGACTTTGGCAGTGAGCCAGCCGTGTGCCAGCGGATATTGGCGGCTGATGAGGGCGAGCGCGATGGCACTCGCCAGCAACAACGTGTCGACGGCGTGCGGCGCGATTTTCACCCAGCGCTGCTGCAGCAGCGCGGATTCGCGCAGCATCCATATGCCGCGCAGGACGAACAGCGCATAGCTGATGGCGACGCATCCGATGTGAACGAATTTTATCGAAACGTAGTCCATACGCGGGCGCGCGCCTGACGCGGTTTATCCCGGTTTTCCATCGAGCCGGGGGCGCGTCAGCACGGGCCAATACCTTATGGCGTAAAGGCCGAATGCCGCGGACCATAGCGCGGCCGCGAACTGAACACTCAACAGGTACGATGCGGGCGCTGCGATGCCGCAGAACACGCGCACGACCGCCGCGAGCTGGATCAGCACAAACATCGCAATTTCGAATTTGTCTGCAAGCAGCGGCCGGCCGGTGTGCCCGCGCGCCGTTCGCGTCATCATGCCCAGCGTCAGTCCGCCGATCGCGCCCGTGGTGAGCGCATGCGTCGCAAACGAGCCGCCGACCAGATCCAGTGCGGACAGCCCGCGCAATGCGAGGTGAATGACTATCCACGCGTATGCCGCATGCAGTATCCATACAAGCGGCGCGCCCAGCGTGCGCCACGGTTTCCACAGACACAGGCGCGCGCCATGCGCCAGCGCACCGATCAGCGCGATTGGCGCGATGACGGTAACGGGCGATTGCAGCTGGTCGGCTGCGAACAACAACAGGACTGACCCCAGCGCGAACCTCTCCACCAGCGGGTGACGCGTTGCATTCGCGCCGCGCACGCCGTTATTGGTGAACATTGGAATCACGCGCCCGCCCATCACCGCCATGATGAACAGCACCACGTCAAGTGCGAGTTGCAGGCCGGCCTGCGGCGGCAGTTTGAAGTGTCCCTGAATTGCCAGGTGCACGGCAAAAACCAGCGCGCCCATCAGGGCGAGCAATCCGATGAAAAAATAGTTGCGCACATTGCGCGCGCGCAGCAACGGTATGCCGATGGCCACCGCAACCGCGACCGGAAATGCCGCATTGACCACCGCCGCCGACAGCGCGTAGGGCGTCAGCACCAACACTCTGCCGCAGACCCACAGCGCCGCCAGCGCCATCAGCGTCCCGCCGGTCGGCGTCGGTTCGTTGGTCCACGCGCGCACCGCCGTCAACAGAAATCCGGCGATGACCGCGATGGTGTAGCCGAACAGCATTTCATGGCCGTGCCAGGCAGCGCCCTGCAGATATGCAAAAGAAAGGTAGCCGGAGAACTGCGCCGCCCAGAGCAGCACGCTCAAGGCACTGAAGATGCTGGCCAGCAGGTAAAACGGGCGAAAACCCAAATTCCATAGCGCGAAGCCGGCGGCTGCAGGCGAGTCCCGGGTTTGCAGTGGTTGCGTAAGCGGCAGTTCGTTCATATTAGGTCCTGGCAGGTCAACCTGGTGCGGGGGTTGCAATATGGCGGGTCAACCGCCGCGGTGATGGTCACCCGGAATAGTAGTCGCATTGCCTGCCACTCACAGCGAGCCGCACCATCATTGGACAAACAACAGATATCCGTGGCTGCCGGCCACCGCGCCCGCCACTGTGATCAGGCTGACGATGAGCAATATCCAATGCACGCGCACTACCAAAGCGAACGTTGCATCGGGATCGCGCCGCGCGCGTTCAATAAAGCGGCGGTGCAGAAACAACGGCTCGAGTACGAACAGCATCAGCGTAAACAACGCCCACACCAGCGCCATCGCGTGCATCCACCAGTATTCGATGTGCAGAAAACGCTGCCACAGGTTCAGCGCATAAACGAGATACAGCCCGCTCAGGCCGGTGACCAGCGTGGTAATGCGCGCCTGCAGCGCGAATCCGCGCTCGACGGTTTCGAAAAACACCACGCGTTCCGCGGCCGTCTTCATGCGCTTGGTGGCCGGCAGCAGCACGGTGGTCACCGTTGCGACTCCCCCGATCCACAGCACGACGCCGACTACGTGCAGCATGCGCGCAATCGTCAACTCCCCCACGGCTTGTTTTCCATGCGAGACAAGACCTGCGGCCGGCCGGATTGCTCATCGCCGGCATTCGATTTCAGGATGCGTTGAGCGTGCGCCTGCAACGCGCGGTAAGTCCGCTCCCATTCACCGCCGCGCGGAGTCGTGCACGCCAACTGGCGCACCACGGCGGCGAGAGACTCCGCGTGTCCGCGCATCAACGCCAGTTGCGCAAACGCCTCGTCGTAGTCGGAGGCGCGGACGAAATCCATTCTGCGGTCCTGACAAATACCGACGCAGGGTTGCGTGCCCTCGATGCGTCCGCAGCCGATGCATTCCCACGCCGTGATGCGTTCGGTCATTGCATTGCGTCCGGATTCGATCGGCGCTGGCGCGGTTTCCGCCACGCTGCGCGCTCAGTTAAACAGCACGGGTTCGCCGTCAGTGTTGAACGGCAGGAATGCACCGAACGCGCCGGTCTTGATCGCTTCGATCATGAGCTGCAGCGAGCGGTCGGCATCCGCGCCGGTTGGCGCACAGCCATCGCGTCCGGCGAGGCTCGCTACGAATACGATGTCCCACTCCGGCGCGAACTGCCGCGACTCTTCGACAAGCGCGGCAAAACTGCTGAGCTCCTCGGGCGGTTTGTCCACCGACATCAACGGCACCAGCGCACCTCCCTGTCCGGCCTCGAAGGCCGCACGCTGCGCGGGCGTGCAATTGTCAGGCGCCTCGGCATTGGCGAACACAAACAGCAGCCGCTGTGGTTCGGGTTGCGCGCGCGCCGCGCGCACCAGATCGTCAAAACTCGCAATGTCCACGCTCATTGCACCAGCGGCGTATCGCAGGCATCGAGCTCCACACCCTCGACTGCGGCCGCGCCCGCGAGCAAACTCAAATACTGGCGCAATGCCGTCACGAATGTTTGCTGGCGCAGCGCCTGCGCGACCGCGCCCTGCACCGCTTCGAAAGGCTGCAACTTGCCGAACTCGCGTTCCTGCACTTCGACCACGTGCAGCCCGAAACGGCTGTGCACGAGGCGCGGCAGCACGCCTACTTCGATACGACCGAACAATTCGTGCGCAAACTCCGGCGCGCAATCCTCGCGGGTCAGCCAACCCAGCTCGCCGCCCTGTTCGCCGCTCGGGCAATTGGAAAATTTTTGCGCTGCGGCGGCAAACGTGTCCGACGCCTTGCCGTCATGACAGCGCACGTCGAGAAAAATCGGCTCTGCGCGCTTGCGCAAAGCGACGACATCCACGCCCGGCGTCACCGCGAACAGGATGTGGCGCACCCGCACACGTTCGCCGGTCCGATGGGCGCTCTTGTGGGCCGCATAGCAACGGCGGCACGCCTCATCCGACGGTTCGGGCGTGCTCACGTTCCGCGCCAGCAGCGCTTCGATAGCATCGGTTGCGGCCTCGCTGATCACGCCGTCGCTGGATGCGGTGTCGCTGCCCGCCAGCAAGCCGG
>CAZEAX010000354.1:0-5418 GCA_964510405.1 uncultured Streptomyces sp.
ATAGCCGCAACAGAGATAACCCGGCGGCAGTACGCATTGCGCGCCGATTTCGTACAGCATCGCCTGGGTGGCGAGTCCGACCTGGCTGAAAAGCCGCTCCGACCCGCAGCCGGGAAAATAAAAAACGGCGTCGGAATCGTCGCTGACTTTCTGCGGGTCGCGGATGATAGGCACGATGCGCGCATCTTCGATGTCGAGCAGCGCGCGCGAGGCCTGCTTCGGCAGCCCGCCGGGCATCGGCTTGTTGATGAAGTGAATCACCTGAGCCTTGATGGACGGTTTGCCGACGGTCGCGGGCGGCTGCCGCGTTTGTGCCTGCGCGATTCCCAGCGCCTTCGCTGCGCGATGCGCGAGACGCTGCGCCTTGTAGCCCCATTCGATCATGAGTGTGCGCGCGACCTTGATCGTATTCGGATCGGTCGCATTCAGGAACAGCATCGACGCCGCGGTGCCCGGATTGAACCGGTTCTTGCCCTGGCGGCGCAGGAAGTTGCGCATCGCGATCGACACGTCGCCGAAATCGATGTCGACCGGGCACGGGCTGAGGCACTTGTGGCACACGGTGCAATGGTCGGCCACATCGCTGAACTCGTCGAAATGGTCGAGCGAAATGCCGCGCCGGGTCTGTTCCTCATACAGAAACGCTTCAATCAGCAGTGATGTCGCGAGTATTTTGTTGCGCGGGCTGTAAAGCAGGTTCGCGCGCGGCACGTGGGTCGCGCACACGGGTTTGCATTTGCCGCAGCGCAGGCAGTCCTTGATCGAGTCCGCGATCTTGCCGATCTCCGACTGCTCGAGTATCAGACTTTCCGTGCCGAGCAGGCTGAAGCTCGGCGTGTAGGCATTGGTCAGGTTCGCGCCGGCCAGCAGCTTGCCCTTGTTGAAATGGCCGTGCGGATCGACCTTTTCCTTGTACGTGCGAATGCTCTCGACGTGCGTGGGATCGAGAAACTCGAACTTGGTGATGCCGATGCCGTGCTCGCCTGAAATCACGCCGTCGAGCGCGCGCGCGAGCTGCATGATGCGCGCGACCGTATCGCTCGCTTCCTGCAGCATCTCGTAATTGTCCGAATTGACCGGGATATTCGTGTGCACGTTGCCATCGCCGGCGTGCATGTGCAGCGCCACGAACACGCGGCCGCGCAGCACGGTTTTGTGGAGCACGTCGCATTGCTCGCGCACCTTCTGGAAATGCAGCCCGCTGAATATATCCACCAGTGGCGCACGCACTTCAGTCTTCCACGAAACGCGGACGGTGTGATCCTGCAGTGCCTTGAACACTGATGCGGGCGCCGTCCCGTGCGGTTCCACCCGGATTCCCTCAGGCAGCGCAGAAAACGGCGCGTCCATATTGTCGGCGAGCCATTGCCAGCGCTCGCGCGTTTCGGCGAGCAGCGCACACGCGCGCTCGACGCGGTCGCCGATCAGTTCCGCGGGCGTGACCGTGATTTCGGATTGCTGCAGCGGCAGATCGCCGCATATAAAGTCCGACAGGGCCGCCAGCAGCTTCAGCTTGTTGGCAATCGACAGCTCGATATTGAACCGCTCGATGCCGTCCGAGTAATCGCCGAGCCGGTCTAGCGGAATGACGACGTCCTCGTTGATCTTGAACGCGTTGGTGTGCTTTGAAATCGCAGCGGTGCGCGCGCGGTCGAGCCAGAATTTTTTGCGCGCTTCGCTGCTGACGGCGATGAAGCCCTCACCGGAGCGCGCGTTAGCGATGCGCACGACTTGCGAGGCGGCGGCCGCCACCGCGTTCTCGTCGTCGCCGACGATGTCGCCGACGAGCACCATTTTCGGCCGGCCGGCGCGCTTGGCCTTGGTCGCGTAACCGACCGCGTGAACATAGCGTTCGTCCAGGTGTTCGAGGCCGGCGAGGGTAGCCTCCGGATGCGCGCGCATGTAATCGACGATTTCGACGATGGCGGGCACCGCTTCGCCAACCTGGCCGAAAAACTCGAGGCATACCGTGCGGATATGCGGCGGCATCTTGTGCAGGATGAACGTCGCTTCGGTGATGATGCCGTCGCAGCCTTCTTTCTGTACGCCGGGCAGGCCGCCCAGGTACTTGTCGGTCACGTCCTTGCCGAGCCCGCGCTTGCGGAAGCTTGCGCCGGGGATCTCCATGATCACTTCGGACACGCGCGTTTTGCCGTCGATCGCGTAACGCGTGACGCGAAAGCGCGCGAGCGCGATATCGTGAATCTTGCCGAGGTTGTGGTCGAGTCGTTCGACTTCCATCCATTCGGCGTCCGGCGTGACCATGCGCCAGCTCGCGAGATTATCGAGCGCGGTGCCCCACAGCACCGCTTTTTTGCCGCCGGCATTCATCGCGACATTGCCGCCGATGCACGATGCGTCGGCCGAAGTCGGATCGCACGCGAACACCAGACCTTGCGCTTCGGCGGCCTCCATCGCGCGCTTGGTGACGACCCCGGCCCCGCAGCGCACGAGCGTCACCGGCTTGGTGACTCCCGGCAACGCCGCGTCGTTGACCAATTCCAGGGCATCCAGCTTTTCGGTGTTGATGACCGCCGAAAGCTTGGTCAGCGGAATTGCGCCGCCCGTGTAGCCGGTGCCGCCGCCGCGCGGAATGATCGTGAGGCCGAGTTCGATGCAGGCCGCGACGACGCCGGCGATTTCTTCCTGCGTGTCCGGATTGACGACGACGAAAGGATATTCGACGCGCCAGTCGGTCGCGTCGGTCACATGCGATACGCGCGCGAGCCCGTCGAACTGGATATTATCGCGGCGCGTGATGCGCGCGAGTCGGTTGACCGCCTTGCGTCTTAACGCCAGCACCGCATCGAATTCCTGTTCGAACGCGTCGACTGCTTCGTGCGCGGCCTTGAGCAGGATTGCGACCTGGTCGCTCCGGTTTTGCCGCCGCACTTCGATTTCGTGCAAGCGGTGGCGCAGCGCCGCGACGAGCAGCGCACGGCGCTTGCGATTGCCGAGCAAGTCGTCCTGCAGGTACGGATTGCGCGTGACGACCCAGATGTCGCCGAGCACTTCGTACAGCATGCGCGCGGAACGGCCGGTGCGGCGCTGGCCGCGCAGTTCGTTGAGCACGTCCCACATCGCCGGCCCGAGCAGCCTGATCACGATCTCGCGGTCGGAGAATGACGTGTAGTTGTACGGAATTTCCCGCAGACGGGCGTTCATGGCAGGTGTAGGTGCGGATAAGCGGGCATTTTACGATAAGTGCCGGGCCAACTAATGGAATATTGCAGTCAATTTCGATTTCGCGCGTTAAACGACTTCAGCTGCGATCGCGAGATACCGCGGGATTTCGCGGGGCCGGGCCGCGGGCCGTGTGAGGCTGTCATAACATTGAATCTGCTTGAAGCTTTCAAGTTTCCCCGTCAGATCGGTATTGCGGTCAATTAAATTGCCGTAAGGCGAGAATCCCGGCGTACGCCCGGACCGGTAGCGAAGCAAAACGCAAAGCTGCCAGATTGCCGTCCCTGCTACAATCCAAAGGGAAATATCGCCGGCCCAATATATGCAGGGCCGGGACATCCGACCGTTGTCCCCTGTCCCGCTATTTCAAAATACCGCCATGGACGCTTTTGATTCAGCCAAACAATTTTTTTTTCAGGGCCTGGGTTTTTTTGAAAAAGAAATGTTTTGCGAAGCGGAGGACCGCTTTGAAAAAGCATTGCGGCTGGTCCCCGATCGGGTATCGACGCTTACCAATTTATCAGCGACCAAGATCAAATTAAAAAAATTTGCGGAGGCAAAATCTCTGGCGTCCCGGGCCATTGCCGAGGATAAAGGAAACAGCGAAGCATACCTGGTTCTTGGATTGGTTGAACTCCAATACAAAAATGCTGCCGAGGCAATCAAGTTTTTCGACAAAGCGATCGAATTCAACCCCGATCTTGCCGAAGCCTGGACCAACAAGGGGGTGACGCTCAACGACTTGCGGCGATACGAAGAAGCCCTGGCTCATTACGACAAAGCGATTCAAGTCAAACCTGATTACGCCGAGGCCTGGTTGAACAGGGGGGTGACGCTTAACAATCTCCGGCGTTGCAACGAAGCTCTGGCTCATTACGACAAAGCTATCGAACTCAAGCCGGACTACGCCGAAGCCTGGTCGAACAAGGGCGTAACACTTAACGATCTTCAGCGCTTCGACGAGGCCTTGGTTCACTATCAAAGAGCGGTTGAACTCAAACCCGGTTACGCCAAAGGTTGGTACAACCGGGGCGTTACTTACGCGGAACTCAAAAAGTACGATGAAGCCGTCGCTTCTTTCGATCAGGCAGTTCGACTGAACCCCGATTTGGATTTTCTGGCCGGGGAGGCCGTTTATACCAGGATGAAAGTGTGCGATTGGGGCGACTTCAATTCACAAACCGAAAATTTGTTGGCCCGAGTCGCCCGCGCGGAAAGCGCCTCAACGCCATTTGCGGTTCTCGCCCTGTCTGTGTCCGAAGCCATCAACGCGAAAGCGGCGCAAGTCTGGGCCAAGGAAAAGTGCCCGCCAGGTATTTCGAACGTCGATTTCATCAATCGAACGGCGAAGTCAGGGAAAATCCGGCTTGGCTATTTTTCCTCGGACTATCAGAACCATGCGATTTCATTCCTGATAGCCGGGCTGTTTGAATTACACGATAAAAGCAGGTTTGAACTCACCGCTTTTTCGTTGGGCCCGGATAAAAACGACGAGACCCGCCGGCGGGTTGTTTCGGCATTCGATCGCTTTGTCGATGTTCGGGACAAGTCGGACCAGGAAGTCGCGCAGTTGTCCGGAAAACTCGGGGTAGACATCGCCATCGATCTAAACGGTTTCACGCACCATGCCCGTTCGGGGATATTTGCCTGCAGGGCGGCGCCGATCCAGGTGAACTACCTGGGCTACCCGGGCAGCATGGGCGCCGAATATATTGATTACATCGTTGCCGATAAAACAATCATTCCGGAATCCAACCGGCCGTTTTTTTCGGAAAAAATTGTATATCTGCCCCACACCTATCAGGTCAACGACTCCAGGAAGCTCGTTGCCGACAAAATTTTTACCCGTTCGGAATTGGGTTTGCCGGAGAGCGGATTCGTATTCTGCTGCTTCAACAATAACCACAAGATCAATCCATCCACCTTCGACAGCTGGATGAGAATTCTTGAACGGGTCGGCAACAGCGTCTTGTGGCTTTTCGAAGACAATCCCGCAGCCGCAAAAAATCTGCGGAAAGAAGCTGTCAAACGACGGATATCGGCGGACCGGTTGGTCTTTGCGCGTGCGATGAATCTGCCGGAACATTTGGCGCGACATCGACTGGCCGATTTATTTCTCGATACGCTTCCTTACAACGCGCACACGACTGCCAGCGATGCTTTATGGTCCGGCTTGCCTGTGCTGACCCTGATCGGAA
The DNA here is from genome assembly GCA_964510405.1 of uncultured Streptomyces sp. GTDB lineage: Bacteria > Pseudomonadota > Gammaproteobacteria > Burkholderiales > SG8-41 > PALSA-1004. The sequence continues at coordinate 5,382 of CAZEAX010000354.1, forward strand.
ATACGAACTTTGCCAACGTCTCCGGCCCGGACGACAG
>CAZEAX010000355.1:0-5401 GCA_964510405.1 uncultured Streptomyces sp.
GAAGGCGCACGGCCTCGGTGCCGTCGGCGTGCGCATGTCGAACCACTTCGGCACCTGCATGTACTACACGCGCATGGGCACGCAGGAAGGCTGCGCGATGTTCCTCACCAGCAACGGCGGGCCGGCAATGGCGCCGTGGGGCGGGCGCAAGAAAATCATCGGCACCAATCCCTTTTCGGTGGCGACCCCGGCCGGCAAGCATCCGCCGTTTCTGATGGACATGGCGAACACCGGCGTTGCGCGCGGGAAGATCTATCTCGCGCGCAACAAGCGCCTGCCGATACCCGAAGGCTGGGCAATCGACCAGGACGGCGCGCCGACGACCGATCCGCAGGCCGCGATCGACGGCATCATCCTGCCGATGGCGGGCCACAAAGGTTATGCGCTCGCGATGATGGTCGACGTGCTGTCGGGTGTGCTGACCGGCAGCGGTTTCCTGTCGCAAGTGCACAGCCCGTACAAGACCGCCGAGAAAAGCAACTGCGGCCACTTCATGATCGCGATCGACATCGCAAAATTTCTGCCGCTCGCGGATTTCGACGCACGCATGGAGCAATACATCGCGGAGATAAAGTCGGTGCCGCTTGCCAAGGGATTCGACGAAGTGTTTTATCCGGGCGAAATGGAAGCGAACAATAACGTCGCGAACCGGCGCGACGGACTCGCGCTGCCTGACGACACACTGGCCGATCTTGCGCGCATCGCTCGTGAAACCGGCCTCGAGGCCCAACTTCCGTTTGACGCGAAGCAAAGATAATGAGCGCCAACATTCTGATTACCGGCGCCGCAGGCGAGATCGGCCGCGTGCTGCGGGCGGGACTTTACGACGGGCACCGCACGCTGCGGCTGCTCGACATCAGGCCACAGAAGCCCGCGCGCGAGCACGAAGAAGTCGTCACCGCCGATCTCGCGGACGTCGCTGCGCTCGAGCGTGCTGCACGCGATATCGATTGCATCGTGCATCTCGCCGGCGTGCCGCGCGAAGGCGCGTGGGAAGCGATACTGCCGAACAACATCATCGGCACCTACAACCTGTTTGAGGCGGCGCGCCGCGCGGGTGTGAAGCGCGTCATCTTTGCAAGTTCGAATCACGTCGTCGGCTATTACCGCGCAACTCAGAAAGTGGGCGTCACCGAGCCTGAGCGTCCCGACAGCCGCTACGGCGTTAGCAAAGCGTACGGTGAGGCCCTGGGCCGCATGTATGCCGACAAGTACGGGCTTGAGGTCGCGTGCCTGCGCATCGGTTCGTTTCGCGCGCGCCCGGAAGACGCAAGGCAGCTCGCAACGTGGATCAGCCATCGCGACATGGTCGAGTTGACGCGCTGCTGTATCGACTCGGCCAAATTCCATTTTCTGGTGCTCTACGGCGTATCGAACAACACGCGCAACCGCTGGCAGAATCCGCATGCGGCAGAGATCGGCTACCGTCCGGTGGACAACGCCGAGCAATACGCGGTCGAACTGGAATCGAAAGCGCCGGCGGCGGGCGATCCCGCGGCGGACTTTCATGGCGGCGCGTTTTGCGGGCTCGAATTCACGGGCGATGCGCGGCGCATCGAATGACGGGCGCGCCGGCCCGAATCGGCGGAAAGAAAATTGAAAAGGACTGCAGCATGAAAGAGAACCGGGCAAAACGGATCGTGCGCGAAGGCGGCATGGCATTGGGCACCTATGTGGGCGGCATCGCCGATCCGCAAATCGTGGAAATCATCGGCCATGCGGGTTTCGACGCGGCGTTCATCGATCTCGAGCATACGAGCTTCGATCTGCGCGACGTGCAGTTGATGGTGATGGCCGCGGAGCGCGTCGGCATCACGCCCGTCGTGCGCACGCCGGGCTTCGATCCCGCTTTCATCCTGCGCCTGCTTGACATGGGCGTGCAGGGCATCCAGTTGCCGCATGTGAACGATGCCGAGGCGGCGCGCGCCGCCGTGCGCGCCGTGCGTTACGCGCCGCTCGGCGAACGCGGCATGGCATCGGGAACGCGGGCTTCCGATTTCGGCAAAGTCCCGGCCGCCGAGCATATGGCGCAGTCCAACCGCGAAATCATGCTCGCGATCATGATCGAGGAACTGTCCGCGCTTGACGAGATAGAAGAAATCGCGTCGACGGAAGGCGTTGACCTCGTCGTCGTCGGCCCTGCGGATATGTCGCGCGCGCCGGGCGTCAGCGGCCAGACCAACCATCCGAAGCTCGTCGAGACCATCGAACGGGTGGCCGAGGTCGTGCGCAAGAGCGGCGTCACGCGCATGGCGCTGCCGATGAACAACGCGGTCTTTCCGCGCGATGCGGCACAGTTGCGCAAACTCGGCGTCGGGTATGCGAATTGCGCGCCGAGTCCGGAAGTGCGTCTCCTGCGCGATTTGCAGGCGCAATCCGGCGCAGCGCACCGGTTGCTCTCCGGTTGAGTGCACCACCAGGACCGGGAAAAGCAGATAATTACGCGTTCGGTGCGGCGCACCGGATTTCATTCCAGTGAAAGGTCGCAAAATGCATATCGTAGTCATGCCCGGGGACGACATCGGGCCCGAAATCACCGAAGTCACGATGACCATGCTGGAGGCGGTCAACCGCGCGTACGCGCTGGGCATGGAATTCGAAATCGTCGACGTCGGCATGGCGAGCTTCAGGAAATGCGGCAACACGATACCCGAGTCCGCCGTCGACAAAGCGCTGACCGCCGACGGGGTGATCCTCGGACCGTGCGGGATGACGCTGTATCCGCCGCGCGAAGCGGGCGGCATCAACGTGCCCGGCACGATACGCAAGCGGCTCGAGCTCTACGCGAACCTGCGGCCGGCGCGTTCGCGTCCCGGCGTGCCCAATGCGCGGCCCGGGCTCGACGTGCTGATCGCGCGCGAAAATACCGAGGGCTTTTATGCCGACCGCAATATGCACATGGGCATCGCGGATTTCATGCCGACTGAGGATGTCGCGCTGTCGGTGCGCAAGATCACGCGCGCGGGTTCGCGGCGCATCGCGAAGGTCGCTTTCGAATACGCGGCGCGCCGCCGCAAAAACGTCTCCGCGGTCGGCAAGCAGCACGTGCTGCAGATGACTGACGGGTTGTTCATGAGCGAAGCTTACGCGCAGGCGGAACTGCACAAGGACATCGCGTTTCGTGAAGTCGACGTCGATGCGATGGCCGCCGATCTCTACACGCGCCCGCACCGCTACGACGTGATCCTCGTCACCAACATGTTCGGCGACATCCTTTCCAACGAGGCGTGCGCGCTGTCGGGCGGGCTCGGGCTTGCCGCCGCGCTGAATGCGGGAGACGAGCACGCGATCGCCAATGCCGGTCACGGTTCTGCACCGGATCTGGTCGGAAAAGGCATTGCCAATCCGTCGGGACTCATGTTGTCGGTAGCGATGCTCATGGATTGGCTGGGCGCACGGCAGAAGAAACCCGCATTTATCGATGCGAGCCGCGCGATCGAAGCCGCGCTCGACGCGGCGCTCGCCGACGCGCGCGCCCGCACGCCCGATCTCGGAGGCAACGGCACGACCAAGAGTTTCGCGCAGACCGTTACCGCACGCGTCGACGCGGGCGAGTTGCGCGCTACCGGCACGCGCTAGTACCTATGTTGTTGGGTTGTATCGCCGACGATTTCACCGGCGCGACCGATCTCGCGAATACGCTGGTCCGCCAGGGCATGTCGACGGTCGTGCTGCTCGGCGTGCCGGGCGGCCGTGTGCCTGACGCCGATGCCGTCATCATTGCTCTGAAGTCGCGCTCGATTCCCGCGCCCGACGCGGTTCGCTTGTCGTTGGACGCGCTCGACTATCTGAAGCGCGGCGGCGCACGCCAGTATTATTTCAAATACTGCTCGACTTTCGATTCGACCGACGCCGGCAACATCGGCCCGGTCGCCGACGCCTTGCTTGCCGCGCTGGACGAACCGTTCACCGTCGCGTGCCCGGCTTTCCCGACGAACAAGCGCACGATTTATCAGGGCAACCTGTTCGTCGGCGAGCAACTGCTGTCAGAATCGAGCATGCGCGAACATCCGCTGAACCCGATGACGGATTCGTCGCTCGTGCACGTGCTGCAGCGGCAGGCACAGGGCAAAGTCGGCCTGATCCCGTTCGCCGTGGTGGAGCAGGGCGCCGCGGCGATCAAGGGCGAAATGCAGAAACTCGCGGCCGCGGGCGTACGGCATGCGATCGTCGACGCGCTCACCGACCAGCATTTGCTGGCGATCGGCGCGGCGTGTGCCGGGATGCCATTGCTGACCGGTGGCTCGGGACTCGCGCTCGGCCTGCCCGAGAATTTCCGGCGCGAGAAATTGCTGAAGGCCGCGACCGCGAGCGCGCTGCCGCGCGTCGGCGGTCACGCGGTCGTGTTGTCTGGAAGTTGCTCGGCGGCTACCCAACGTCAGGTCGCCGTATTGCAGCGCCAGTGCGAAAGCTTCGCGCTCGATGCGCTGGCACTCGCGCGCGATCCGGGAGTCGTCGCGAAGGCGCTGGCGTGGGCGCAACCACGGCTTGGCGAGCAACCGGTGTTGATATACTCGACCGCGGCACCTAAAGAGATCGAAGCAGTGCAGGCGGCGCTCGGGCGCGACCGCGCGGGCGCCATGATCGAGCAGGCGCTCGGCGATATTGCGAAGGAACTGGTCGCGCACGGCGCGCGGCGGCTGGTCGTCGCCGGCGGCGAAACATCGGGTGCGGTCGTCACCGCGCTCGGCGTCACCGGTCTGCGCGTCGGCGCGGAAATCGACCCCGGCGTGCCGTGGACGGCGAGTCTCGGCGGCGAGCCGGTTGCGCTGGCGTTGAAATCCGGCAACTTCGGCGGCGATGATTTTTTTCTTAAAGCATTTGAAAAACTGGCCACAGAGAACACAGAGGACGCAGAGAAAGGCAAAAAAAAGTTTCATTAGGATTCCGTTTTTTCTGCTCTGTGCTCTCTGTGAACTCTGTGGCAAATGTTTTTGCATTTTAGGTAACGACGATGACCGAAAATCTTTTGCGCGAAGAGATTGCCGAGCTCGGCAAATCGCTGTACGAACGCGGTCTCGCGCACGGCAGCGCGGGCAACATCAGCGTGAAGCTCGAAGGCGGCGACTGGCTGCTGACGCCGACCAATTCGTGCCTCGGCCGGCTCGATCCCGCGAAAATTTCCCGGCTCGACGGCAACGGCAGGCTGCTGTCCGGCGATCCGCCGTCCAAAGAGGCGTTCCTGCATCTGGCGATGTACCAGGAGCGCGCGACGAGCGGCGCGGTCGTGCATCTGCATTCGTTGCACGCGGTCGCCGTGTCGTGCCTCGCGGAGGTCGATTCCGCGGATGTGTTTCCGCCGATCACCGCGTACGCGATCATGCAGGTCGGCAGGTTGGCACTCGTGCCTTACTATCCGCCGGGCGATCAGACGCTCGCCGATGCCGTACGTAAACTCGCG
>CAZEAX010000356.1:0-5373 GCA_964510405.1 uncultured Streptomyces sp.
ATGAACCTGATGATGACGTCGACGCCGCTGGCGATGCGCGCGCACGACCATCATTTCAACGACGCGGCGCTGGTGCTCGAATGGCACGTGATCGGCATGTATGCGCCGTCGTTCTTTACGGGTTCGCTGATCTACCGCTTCGGCGTGCTGAACGTGATACTCGCCGGCATCGTGCTGCTGTTCGCGTGCATCGTCGCGGCGTTGCTGGGCACCGCGCTGGTCAATTTCTGGGTCGCGATGTTCCTGCTGGGCGTCGGCTGGAATTTCATGTACGTCGGCGGCTCGGCATTGCTTACCGAGTGCTACACGCCGTCGGAGCGCGCGAAGACGCAGGCCGCCAACGACTTTCTGATTTTTACCACCATGGCGATTTCGTCGATGTCGTCGGGGTTGCTCCTCAACAAGAGCGGCTGGCACGCGGTCAACTGGGGCTCGTTGCCGTTTCTGACGCTGGCGACCAGCGCCACGCTGTGGTTGATGTGGAAGCGGCGCGGGCGGGCGGCGCCGGCCGTCGCCAAAGTTGCAAGCTGATCGCTGCCGTCATGCTTAAGCGTTTCTTGCGCGGTGTAAGTTAGGTTGCGCTGTGCGTCTTCGGCGCGGCGACTTTCGCCCAGCCGGCATCGCGTGCCGACCACGTGTATCCAGCGCGGCCCGTGCGCTTTCTAATCCCGTTTGCCGCGGCGCGCATCCTGCGTTCGCGGCATGAACCGTCCGGCATTCGCGGCGATCGTCGCGTCCGATATAAAAAGCGGGCCGGCGTCATCAAGGATGAGAAACTCGACGTGGCGGTTCGCAATGATTCCTTTATTCGCAAAAATCGCGATCCCGCCCTGACTTGAACATCCGCTTTCGAAGAGGGGCGGGCTCTCCGGGGGAAAAATGCTACTCGTCGGGTGAATTTTTCGAGTGTGTTGCAGTTAACCTGACGGGATCGCTGACTCTCACTTCCCGGCTCCATTCCAGCAATTCGTAATTTCCCTCGCGGAATCGCGCGCGGGCCATTTCGATCGTCATGGGATAGCGTGTCTGCTGCCACTGGCCCGAAATCGAGTCGCGCACTTTGAATAGATAGACGTCCAGCGATGGCATTGGCAGACTTTATGAATGAACGCGCGTCACGACAAACCACCCTGCCGGCTGCCGGGGTCGACGTGCAACATTTAGGTCAGAAGACGTTAACCATAAGATGGCACTTTTGATCTGGCGCCGGTTTGATAATAATCAACATGCGTTTAAGTTAGCTGCCGCCACAGGCTTGCATTGGTTCAATTGACTCCAAAAACGGAATTTTCAACGGAACAAGCTTGTGACGACTAGCGGCGGATATCCGGTCACGACCCTGGCGTGGAGGGACTAGGGCGTCCCATAAGCCGCCTCCTTCATGACACCGGCGAGCATGGCGTAAGCCGTGGCCCAGGCCGCACGAACCTCCTCGGTGTAAGCGTCCTGCAAGGTCAACGCCAATGTCCAGAGTAGCGCCAGTCGAACCGAGTCGTAATGCTCCGCGCGGACCCCGTAGCCTGCATGCCGCAGGCCGAGTTGCTGGATCATCGGCACGAGCGTCGACAGGTTGGAGAGGCCGCCCACGGCGACGGCCAGCACCTGCATGAAGTTTCGGCCCTGCTGGTTGATGTCACCCTTGAAAAGGGCGTTGGCCGCCGGCGCGATTTCGAACAGCCGCTTGTAGAACAACTCGCCGGCCGTTCTGGCGACAGGTTGGACGCTGCGGAACGTCGACTGCACGAGTTTGATTTGCTGCGGCGTCATGCTCATGGTGCGGTCTCCATCATGCGGGTGTGAGGGTGCGCTCTGAGTTCGGCATGGACGCCGCGCGTTGAAGCGCGAAGCGGCGGTTGTCGCGATTGCCTATCAACTGCCGCAATCGCGCAAGGTTCGCGATCTCGATATCCTTGCTCTTGATGGCGATAATCTGCAGATTGCCGAAGTGGGAGAGTGCGCGGCTTACGGTTTCGAGCTTGAGCCCGAGAAAACTCGCAATATCGCGCCGTGACATGGGCATCCGGAAGCGCGTTCCGGAACTCCCGCGGGCGGCAAAGCGCCTGGAAAGGTTGAGCAAAAACGTGGCGACGCGGTCTTCGGCGCCCAGCCCCCTGAGCAAATGCGTCATTCGGAGATTGCGTGATATTTCCTGTCCGATCAATCGATGGAAGTGCTGCTGCAGCGCCGGGATGTCGCGGGCGAGTTCCTCGAAATGCGAGTAGCGCATGCCGCAGACGCGGCTGTCTTCGAGCGCCACGGTGTTGCAGTTATAGCGACCCGCGCCGATTGCCTCCAGGCCGATGAGATCGCCGGCAGTCGGGAAGCCGATCGTCTGCTCGCGTCCATGGCCGTCCGTTACTGCGGTCTTCAGGAATCCGCGGTTGATGAGATATATGGACTTGAATGCGGAGCCGGCGTGATGCAGGTAGTCCTTGCGTTTAATCAGGCTGCGATGCTCTATGCGTTCGTTGAACCGCATCGACTCGCGGAACGTGAGATTGGCAAGCATGCGTGAGCGAATAAAGCCGCAATCCGGGCATACGCCGTGAGGCTGCACGGGCGGGAAAAGGTTTACGGGGTAAACGGCACTCATCTGTTTCTCTTGTCCAGGAAGTGCGGTGTCCGGGATCGCAAACGATCGCCGGGAACCACTGACGCCCAATTTAATGTCCCCGCCGGCGGACCCGGTTGATTTCGATCAACCAAACCGTTGTTGTGGCCGTTTAGAATTTCCCGAAGATGAGGATGACGATCACCCGTCCGTCGCCGGCATGCGAAATTTGAACGGAGATTGCGGGCGGGCGCAGCTATGCGCACAATGGGGTTCCCATAACAGGAGGAGGAACCCATGCGTATTCAATTTGTCGCTTTGACTTTGCTTGCCGCCGTAACCGTTCCCGCCGCCGCCCTGGCGGCGGAGCCCGCGCCGCTGCAGACGTTCATGAACAACAAGCAGATCATGGGCCTGATCGACAAGGCGAAGGCCGACCGCAAGGGCGATGCGCCCATGGTGGCTGAGCCGATTCTGCTGATGGCGCCTTATCGCGCCCAGCTCGAATACCGTCCCGGCAATGCGCCTGCCGCCGTGCATGAAAAAGACGCCGAGTTGATGGTCGTGCTCCAGGGCGCCGGCAACATCGTGACGGGCGGCAAGCTCGTCGACGAGAAGCGCAACAACGCGAACAACTTGAGCGGCTCATCGATCACAGGCGGCAATTCACAGGCGGTCGCTGTCGGCGACATGCTGATCGTGCCGTCGAACACCCCGCACCAGATTATTCCGACCGGCGGCGCGCCTATCGTGCTGATGACGATGCACGTGCCGCAGCCGGCGGCGAACTGGCCGCCGGCGAACTAAAAAACGGGATCGATATAACCTTCACGGAGCCGTGGGCTCCGCGAAGGCGCTATCAGCCCTGCGCGTTGAGCCAGAAACTGCGGAGCAGGGCCAGGCCGGGCGGAGGCGATCCGGATATGTCCGAGTTGCCGCTCCGCTTCACCCAGTTCGCAGTCGACAACGCGAGCAATTCGGATTTCGCGGGATGAAGCAGACCCATCTGCCAGTCTTCAAAACTGCGCGCGTGCACGCGCTCGTCCATGAGTTCGATTATGTTTTTGTGCTTGCGGCTGGCAAGAATCCTCCCGAACGTGGCATGCATCGATTGCGCGGGACCCTCGAAACACTGCATGAAGTTGCCGTCGCAAAAGAGCAGCACGCCGGTAATCGAGTTCTCCAGATTCAGCTTCCGTGCTTCCGTCAGCAGGGACTGCAGTTGAGCCGGAGTCATGTTCCCGACAGCGGCGCTTACGTAAACGATAGTGCGCAGATCGGTCATGTCGCGTTCGCCTGTGGCGCCGCGGGCGCCGTCAAACCGGGTTGAAGCGCGGTTGCGCCGCCGGTTCTCTTCATGAGCCATAGCCGCAGCTGCGCAGGAGTCAATCCCGCCGGCGCATTCAGTCTGTCCCGGTTAACGTAGTGTTTTAGCCCGTCCCGTGCAGCGGCAACCGCGAAGGCGAGGCCGGGCTGCGCGCGATTTTTTGCCGCGTCGCCGAAGTATTCCGTTTTCCATCCGTAACGCGATTCATAGACGAGCGCGAGAAATTCGCCGTCTTTTCTGATTTCGGCCTCGGTCCTCCGCGCTTCGATGTTCGCGAATATGTGACGCTTGTATCCGATGGTCACGTGACTGCCTCCAACGCCATTGAGTCGAAGTAATTACGGCACGCCGGCGTGGCTGCGCAGCATGAATGCCCAACTGTTGATCCAGGTCAAACAATCATGTTTTGGATGGCCGGGATTTCCTCAAGTAGCGGTACGGGGCGTCGATAGGGATACGTCGCGAACTGAACTTTTTCAGAATGTGCTGAATATGACCGCAATTCCAGGCAATGCAGAGGCTCCCGCGCTTCGCCAGTTCTGCGCACCGGACGACCACTCGGGCGGAGCGCCGGTATCAGGCTGGAAAAGCCGGATTTATACCGCCAGCTTTCTGATTGCAACAAAAATCCTGCTGCTGGTTTGCCTGTGGTCGGGGCTGCTCGTATATCTCAACTACGAAAAGCGCGCCGCCTACTCGGAAGCCGGGCAGAAGGCCGCGAGCTTTACCCGCGCGCTCGAGGAGCACACGCTCAGTACCGTACGCAGCATCGACCAGACTACGCTCTTCGTAAAATACCAATACGAACACCTCGGCGGAAAAGTTGATCTTGCCGCTTACGCAAGGAGCGGCATGTTTCTCGGCAAGTTCTTCAACCTTATCGGCATCAGCGATGCGGATGGATGGTTTTTCATGTCGGATCGCCCCTTGCCGCGAAGCAATCTGTCGGACCGCGAGCATTTTCTCACGCACGTGGCGGTCGATACCGGACGGTTGTTCATTTCAAAACCGGTGCTCGGACGATCCAGCGGCAAATGGTCCGTGCAATTCACCCGCAGAATCAATACGTCGAACGGCGGATTCGGCGGGGTGGTGATAACAAGTCTTGATCCGGCCTATTTCAGCCGCTTTTATCATTCGATCGACATTGGTGAACACGGCACGGTGTTGCTCGCCGGTACCGATGGCATCGTGCGAGCGCGCAGCAACGGCAAGGATAGCGATCTCGGTCAGGACTTGAACGGCACGCCGCTGTTTCTCGCGCTGAAAACGAACGATCGCGGCAGCATCTACGTTGCGAGTGCCTTGGACGGTGTCCGGCGCCTGGTCAGCTATCGCACATTGGCCGACTATCCTTTGGTGGTGGCGGTGGGCATCGCCGAAGCGGAGATATTCAAGGGATATATCGAACGCCGAAATGTATTGCTCGCCCTCGGCGGATTGATCAGCCTGCTGATCGTCGCGACGGGCCTCCTGTTCGCCAAGCGCATGGAGT
>CAZEAX010000357.1:0-3254 GCA_964510405.1 uncultured Streptomyces sp.
TAAGGCGAGCTCGATCTCGAAGCTGCGGATGCGCACCTGCGCCTTCTCGATGCGGGACGCGAGTTCTGGCGACTCCAGCCGCGCCAGCAACTGCCCTTTTTTAACGCTCTGTCCGGACGCGACCGTGAGTTCGGCGAGCCGCGCCGGCACCGGCGGGAAAACCGTCTGCTCTTCGGCCGCGCGCAACAGCGCCGGCGCGCTGACGTGCGTGGCGACCGGCACGAGCCACAGCAAGAGCACGGCAATTGCAACCAGCGCGGCGACGGGCATCGCCGCCACGCGCATGTCGGCGCGACGCGTCCACAGGTAAACCATTTCCGCCGCGATCGGCCGCACCACGAACCAGATGATCTCGACTGCCATCAGGAAAATGCCGAGCACTTTGAAGAACAGGTGATAGACCAGCAACGCAATACCGAGGAACAGAACGAGGCGGTAAATCCATGTCGCCAGCGCGAAAACGATCAACGCGGCGCGCTGGCGGCCCGACCAGTGGCCCTCGACCGGCGGTTCGCTCAACCCAAAAATCTGCGTGCGCGTCCAATGCCGCGCCAGCGCGCCGCTACGCTCATGCAGATTCGGGATATCGAGCGCGTCCGACAGCAGGAAATAACCGTCGAAGCGCATGAACGGACTCATGTTGATCGCGAGCGTGATCACCCACGTCGTAGTGGCGAGCAGGAAGAACACGCTTTTGAGCGGCCCTTCCGGCGCCGCGCTCCACGCGAGTGTCGCCACCACCGCGAGCACCAACTCGGCGGCGATGCCCGCTGCCGCGACGCGAAAGCGATCACGCGCGTTGCCGAGCTTCCAAGCTTCGCCGGTGTCGGTGTAGAGCATCGGCCACATCACCAGGAACGCGAGGCCCATGGTCGGCACGCGAACGCCGTAGTGCTTGGCGGTGTACGCGTGCGCGAGTTCGTGCACGATTTTCGAGAAAGCCGCGGCGAGACCGTAAAAAACCAGCCCCTCGAGATTGAAAAAATACAGGAAGGTCTGGCGGAAACTTTCCCATTGCCGCGTCACCAGCACCAGATCGAGCGCGGCGACCAGCGCAAGCACCGCGAAAAACCACGGGCGCGCGAGGCGCCTGGCCCACGGCAGCGTCGCATCCAGAAAGCCGTCCGGGCGGACGAGCGGAATCCGGAAAAAAAGATAGTGATGCAGCAGTGTCTCGTGCCACGGACGTTGCCCGGCGAGCCAGCGCGCGCGCAACCCGCGCCGGTCCGCCTCGCCGTCCGGCAGCACCAATTGATTGCGCTTCAGGAATTCCAGCACCTCGAGCAACTCCGCCGCGCTCGGTCGCAACGTCGTCTCGCGCGCGACGCGCGCCAGGAGATCGCGGGCGTCCTGCGCATCGCCCCAGCGTTGCAGCAATTCGAATTCGAGCCAGCCGATCTCGAAAAAACGGTTGCGCACCGGATCGAGTATGCGCCAGCTCGGTGCGCCGTCCGGCTGGGCCGGGGCTTCATGCAGCCGCAGGTCTTCGCGCAATCGCGGCAGACGCGGAATTTCCGGATTTTTTTCGGACATGCTTTGCACAAATCGCCTTTTCAGCACCCTTTATCGCATGCGAAAACAATATGTCCAAATTAAAACGGTTACTCCCCATTTCCTGTTAATGGCAAAATGGCTTGGGGTGTTCCGCATGAATTCCGCGCTGCGTGTCTGTGTGCCTTACATGTTTCAACCGACGGAGTAACCTGATGAGCCGATTTTCCATTGTTACAGCAATAGCAATCCTGGTGGCAGCGGCGCAGCACGCATCGGCTTTGACTTTCCTGACCGAGGAGAATCCGCCGCTCAATTTTACCAGTAACGGCCAGGTCGCCGGCACGGCGACCGCAACGGTGCAGGAAATGCTGAAGCGCAGCGGTCTTGCCGCAGATATCCGGGTGCTGCCGTGGGACGAGGCTTACGCACAGGCGCAGTCCGATCCCGCCACTTGTGTCTATGCGACCGCGCGGCTGCCGGAACGCTACAACCTGTTTCAATGGATCGGGCCGATCGCCCGCGGCGTTTACTCGGCGTTTGCGCTCGAAGGCTTCAAGGACAAGATCGGCAGCGCCGGCGATCTGTTCAAGTATCGCATCGGCGTTGCGCGCGACGCGCGTGCCCAATACCTGCGCAGGCGTGGATTCACCAATCTGGTTGAGGTCGACAAGGACGGCGACATTCCCGCCATGCTGACGTTGAGTCCGGCCAAGCCGGGCGGCGTCGATGTCTGGGTGACGCAGGCAGAAATGGCGCGCGAGGTCGCGCGCAAAGCAGGCGGCGGTCCGATCAAGGAAGTGTTCCCGGCAATTCTGACCCAGGAATACTGGCTCGCCTGCAATCCAAATCTGCCGCAGGCGCAGGTGCGTGCTTTGTCCGACGCATTGTCGGGTATCGACAAACAAGGAGCCGCCGCTGCGAAGTGACTGTGAATTCAAAAACAAATTCGACGGACACCGGCCTGCCGGCTGCTTCAGTTCCACGCAGGCAGACGACAATTGAAAGGCGGGGAACATATGGATTGCGTCTGTCAGGGCACGGAAATGACCTCGAATCAATACCAGGATTTGCCTATGTCCGGAAACTGCGCCAGGCTCGAACGGAAGGCACTGGACTGCATAATCCTCGCGGTTCTCCTCGCAGCCATCGCCGTCCTTCCCATCGCGTCTGCCGCCACCTGGCCCGAAAAGCCGGTTCGCATAATCATCCCGTGGCCGCCCGGCGGCAGCACCGACATCGTGGGCCGCCTGCTGGCCGTCGAACTCACCACGCGCCTGAAGCAGCAGGTGATCATCGACAATCGTTCCGGCGCCGGCGGCATCGTCGGCATGCAGCTCGCGACCGCCGCGCCGCCCGACGGCTACACGCTGATGCTCACGTCGACAGCTTACGGCTACCTGATCGACAAGCAGGACGTGCCGGTCGATATCGTGAAGTCGTTCGCGCCGGTCGCGCTGATCGGGCTCGGCGACAGCGCGCTCGCGGTGCACCCGTCGCTGCCGGTGAAATCGGTCAGGGACCTGATCGCGCTCGCCAAGGCCAGGCCGGGCGCGCTCAATTACGCGTCGTCCGGCATCGGCGGATTCCCGCATATGAATACGGAATTCTTCAAGCTGAAGACCGGCGTCGACATGGTGCACGTGCCGTTCAAGGGCGGCGGCCCGGCCATGATCGACGTGGTCGGCGGCCACACCAAGGTGATGTTCTCCTCGCTCGTCCAGACCACGCCGCACATCAAGACCGGCAAGCTCCGCGCCATC
>CAZEAX010000357.1:3264-5370 GCA_964510405.1 uncultured Streptomyces sp.
GGCGGCCCCGCGATCGCCGACGTGATGGCGGGGCAAACGCAGGTTTATCTGGGCACGCTCGTCACGGTGATGCCGTTCATCAACAGCGGCCGGCTGAGGTTGCTCGCGATCGGCGGCGCGAAGCGCAATCCGAATCTCCCCACCGTGCCGACGATCGGTGAATCCGTGCCCGGCTACGAGACCTATATCTGGTGGGGAATTTTCGCGCCGCCCGCAACACCCGCCGCGGCGATCGCGCGCGTGCACGCCGAAACGATCAACGCACTGGACGCACCGGGATTCGTGAAGAAACTCGACGAACAGGGTGGCGCGCCGGTCAAAATGAGTTCCGCCGAGTTCGGCAAACTGATGGTGACCGAGACCGTCAAGTGGACCGAAGTCATCATGGCTGCGGGCATCAAGGGCGAGTAACGCTGCGATATCGCCCCAATCCCGATCAACTCCAAAACTCAATCGCCGATGCCGACCGAGCTATGCCCGACGACCTGACGCTCGCCATGCCCGACGGCGCCAGGATCGTCGTTCCCGGCGACCTCACCATCAGCACGACTTACGTGCTGCTCGAGCAGCAGGACTGGTTCGAAGACGAGATCCGGTTTTTGCGCGCGGCGCTGCAGCCCGGCATGCGCGCGATCGACGCGGGGGCGAACTTCGGCGTATACACGCTGGCGCTCGCGCAATGCGTCGGCGCGCAAGGTCGCGTGTGGGCGGTCGAACCGGGCGAGCAAGCGGCGAACTATCTCGAACGCAGCATCGCGACAAACGGTTTCGGCCATGTCGATTTAGTGCGCTGCGCGTTGTCGCGCGCCGACGGCAGCGGCTTCCTGCAAACGGGCATCACGCCGGAATTGCGCCGGCTCGTGCGCGACGGCTCGTCCGCCGCGGTCGCCATAAGGTCGCTCGACAGCCTCGCGGCGGAACGCGGCATCGATCGCGTCGATTTCGTGAAGATTGACGTCGAAGGCGAAGAATCCAACGTGCTCGCAGGCGCCGCCGGATTTCTGCAGCGCGAATCGCCGCTGCTGATGATCGAATTCTGGGGCGACAAGAAATTCAACACCGATATATTCGCACCGCTGCTGCGCCACGGTTACGACACGTACCGTCTCGTGCCCGGCATCGACGTGCTCGCGCCGTTTTACGAATCGGAAGAGCCGGATCCGTACCAGCTCAATATCTTCGCGTGCAAACCGCCGCGCGCCGCGCAGCTTGCGGAAGCAGGTTTTCTCATAACTGCGCCGGGCAACAAGACGCCGCGCTTCGCCATCGAACCCGGACTCGACCCGCTGTTCGCGCTGCCGTTCGCGCGGGGCAATGCGCAGCAATGGCGCAACCATGCCGCGAAAAACGCGGACGACGATTATCTGCGCGCGTTGCGCTGGTTCTTCGCCGCACGGGAAAAAACGAATGGCGCGGCGGCGCGCCATGGGGCGCTCGAGCAGGCTTACCTGAAACTGCGCGCATTGATCGAAGTGGACTTCACCATCGGCCGCGGTGCGTCGTTCGTTCGCGTCGCTGCCGCGTACGGACAGCGTGCGGAAGCGATCGCAATGAGCCGCCGCCTCGTCTCTGCAATTCCCGCGCTCGGCGCGCAGGATTGCGCCGAACCCTTTTTGCCGCCGTGGCAGTATCAGGAGTCGCTCGATCCCGGACCGGATATACGCGCTTGGCTGCTCGCCTCCGCGGTGGAAAGCTGCGAGCACCGGTTCCAGTTTTCGTCGAGCGACAAGACGAGCCTCGCGCAGGAGTCGCTCGACGTTCGCGCCGACGCGCGGTTCTTAAGCCCGGACTACGCGCGCCGCGAAGACTTGTTCAAGCGCCGCGCGCTTGCGTCGCCGACGGCGAACTGAACGTCATGCCGCTCGCTGCGTGAACTGCGGGACTATCGCAGCCACCCTTTCGCCATGAAAGTGTAGAGCACGCCGAGCATCAGGATCAGCGTCCCGAACGCGACCTGCCCGAGCGTGACGGTCCACGGGGCGTCGCCGAGATTCATCCCGAGCAGGCCGCCCGCGATCGCAGGGATCAGGGCGAGCACGCTGACGATCGCCAGCAGCCGCATGAAACGGTTCGTTTCGTGGGCCGCGATGTCGATGTGCAGTTCGA
>CAZEAX010000358.1:0-5354 GCA_964510405.1 uncultured Streptomyces sp.
TGCCACGCGATCAGCTTGGCGGCTTTCTCATTCCACGGCGTCGGATTCGAGCGGATCTGCGCGTCCTGGTCCTTGGTCATCGGCACCCAGATGCCGCTCCAGTCGGGCAGCCTGGATATCGCAAGCCAGTCCCGTTCCGTCGGCGCCGGAATCAGGTCTTTCTTATCCGGCGGTTGCGCGCCATAAACGGATGCCGCGGCGAAGGCCAGCAACGCCAGCACGCCGGACCGAAGATTCGTGTTCATATACAAGCCCCCTCCCAAAAATGCAGCCGCGGTTGAATTTTGTCCTTCGCTGCGGCTTGCGGCGGCCGGGTGCATTGCGTTGCACCGGGCGCACAAACATTACTACGGGTTCAGCGCGCTGTCTATGATGTTGGAACGCGCCATCGTGCCGGCGCCGGGCGCAGCGCTAGCGGGCCAGCGAGGCAACACCCGCGTCGCGTTTCTTCGCCGCTTCATCGAGCTTCGCGCGCGTCGCGGCAAGCCAGTCGCGATCCGCCTGCAGGCGTGCGCGCTCATTCGCGAGCATGCGCGCGACTTCGGCGGCTTGCGGTCCGCCGACGGGTTTTGCCGACGTGACCATGTTCTCGGCCGTCAACGCGCGGCGGAACTGCGCCTCCGTCAGCGGCAGCGTCGCGCCTTCGATGCCGAAGTACTTCGACGCCGAGGTGAACAGCCGCTGTGCTTCCGCGTAAGGTATCTCGGTCGGCTTCAGCTTCTTGCTGCGGCCGTAGGTGACGAGATCGGACGCGAAATGATGGCCGACGCGGAACGGCACTTCGGCGTCGCGCTGCAGAATGTCGGCAAGCTCGGTCGTCACCGAGTAGTCGCCGTTCACTTCCTCGAGCGCGCGCGCCGGGAAAAAGACCATCGCTTTCATCATTTCGGCGAAATCGCGGTAGAGATTGCCGGTTGCGCGCGTGGCCTCGAGCGGCGTTTCGCTCTTGTAGTCGTTCATGCCCGACACCACGTTGTTCGCCTGCAGGTAATAGGTGACCGCCTTGCCGATCACCGCGCTGGCGGCTTCGTGGAAATTTTCCAGCAGCCGCGGGTTGCGCTTCTGCGGCATGATGCTGCTGCCGGTGGTCTTGCCGTCCGCGAACTGGAACCACGGGTAGGGATCGGAATACTGCTGCGTGAGGTCCGCCGCGAACATGCTGAGCGTCAGCGCGCCTGACGCAGCCAGGCCGGACATCTCGACGCCGAGGTCCTGGTTGGACACCTGGCCCGAATCGAACGAATTCACGACGAGGCCGTCGAAGCCCATCAGCTCGGCGAGGCGCGGGCGGTCGATCGGAAAGCTCGACGTGCCGCCCGCCGCGCCGCCGAGCGGCGAGAGATTCAACCGCGCCCATGCCTCTTTGTAGCGGTCGGACCCGCGGCTCATCGCTTCGAGATAGCCGCCTAGGTAGTGCCCGAGCGTGGTCGGCTGCGCCTGCACGCCGTGCGTGTAGAAAGGCAGGATCGCATTCGCGTCGCGCTCGGCCATCTGCAATAGAGTCGCGCGCGCGTCGATGAACTGGCCGAACGTAGTCAGCGCGGCTTCCCGCAAATGCAGGCGCCGCGTGGTCTGCCCGAGGTCCTGGCGCGAGCGGCCCGAATGGATGCGCGTCACGTCGGGCCCCGCGATCTTGATCATGGATTCCTCGATCTTCAGATAGTCGGCCGAGCGCGCGGCGCCCGGTTTGGAGCCGTCGGCGATGACCTGCGTCACCGACTGCGCGATTTTCGCGGCCAGCTCCTTCGTCACGATGCCTTTTTCGCTAAGCATAATGAGTGACGCCTTGTTTTGTTCGCCGATCCAGTAAAAGCTGTCGCGCAGCGGCGCCTGCTGGGCGGCGGCGGCGCCAGCAAGCAGAGCGACGGTCGCGAGCAAGCCGGTGGTGAGGCAAAGTGGCGCGCCTCGTGATGGTGGTTGCGTTTGCATGGCGGATCCCTTACTGAGTAGAAATACGGCGCCGGTATTATCGCGATGGTCCCGGCTGTTTTGTGAGTCCACCCAAAGTGTCGTCCCGCGCCATAGCGGCGTCAAGCGGGCCGGGAGCGCGTCGAGCGATGGTGCGGGCCGTGCCCCCGGCCGCGCGAGGCACTAAAATACGGGTTGTCACGCAACCGCGCCGGTCTCATGCCGGCTTTCAACCCGAGGAATATCCCGATGAACGCTCCCGCTCCTTTGCATTTGCTTGCGATCGCCGACGGCGTCGCCGTCGTCACGCTGAACCGGCCCGAGGCGATGAACTCGCTCAATACCCAATTGCGGGCCGAGCTGACGGCCCTGTTTCCGCAGCTCGATCTCAACGACGACGTGCGAGTGATCGTGATTACCGGTGCGGGCGACAAGGCGTTCTGCAGCGGTGCGGATCTCAAAGAGCGGGCCGGGCGCACCACCGCGGCGATGGTGCACGATCGTCTGAACGTAGTAGCGAAATGGACCAGCATGGTCGCCAACATCCGCAAGCCGGTGATCGCCGCGATCAACGGCTATTGCATGGCGGGCGGTTACGAACTCGTGCTCCAGTGCGACATCAGCATCGCATCCGAGCGCGCGATCTTTTCATTGCCGGAAACGACCCACGGCTTTTTCCCCGGCGGCGGCGCGTGCCAGCGGCTGCCGCGCCTGGTCGGCGTGCAGAAAGCGAAGGAACTTATCTTTACGGGACGACGCTGGGACGCGAAGGAAGCGGCTGAGCTCGGGCTCGTCAACAAGGTCGTGCCGCACGACAAGGTCATGGAAGAAACGATGGCGCTCGCGAAACGCATCGCCGCGAATCCGTCGATCGGCGTGGTACAGTCGAAATCGGCGATCAATCAATCGGAGGAAGTCGGTTTGACCGCGGGATTGAGGTTCGACAACCAGGCGTGGGTCGGCTGCATGCACTCCGACGAATGGAAGGAAAAGCTCGGCGGCTTCGTGCGCAAAGAGCGCAAGCCCGATTAATTAACGCAGATGCCGGGTTGATGTTTTAAATCCGGTCGGGAAATTTCATGACGAACCCGTGGCGGTTCGGCATCTGCACTTTGGCGAGCGCCGCCGCATCGAGGGTCGCGTCCTCGCCGATCACTTTGTTCAGGGCGAGCAGATACGCCGTCAGCGCGTAGACTTCGTCGTTGGCGAGCGATTTCGGCTGCTGCCACGGCATTGCGCGGCGGATGTAGTCGAAGAGCGTCGATGCGTAGGGCCAGAAATTGCCGATGGTTTTTTCCGCGGCGTTGATGCTCGTGATCGGGCCTTTCGGCTGCAATGCAGAAGCGGCGGCGCCGGCGCCGTTCTCGCCGTGACACGCCGCGCATTTCTGCGCAAAGATTTTCGCGCCTTGCGCGGCGGTGCCGCTGCCCGCCGGCAGATTCGACCCGTCGGGCATGACGCTCGTATCCCACGCGGCGAGTTCCTCGTTCGAAACCGGCCGGCCGAGCCGCGGGCCGTCGGCGTTGGCGTTGAGCGTGACGAACGAACCGAACGCCAGCGCGAGCACGCAGAGCTGCTTAAGCGTAAACATGTTTCACCCCGCCGTTCGCATCGATGCCCCAGCTCATGACCGCGTTGTGATGCTGATTGGGAAACGCCGCCACCGGCGGCACGGTTTTCAATTCGCCGCGCGCCGCGACGAATTCCGTGCGCGTCGGCTGCACGTTGCCGCGCTCGTCCGTTGCCCGGCTTTGCAGAATCGCGGAACCGCCGTCCCAGCGCCACGGCAGGCGAAAGCGCGTGAACGATTTCGCGAGCACGGGTTCCTGCAGCGCCGCCTGCGCCCAGGTTTTGCCGCCGTCGGCCGACACCATCACGCGCGCGATCCTGCCGTCGCCGGAAAACGCGAGCCCCGAGATTTCGTACAAGCCGGCGCCATTCATCTTGAGGCCCGGCGACGGATGCGTGATGAACGATTTCACTTCCTGCACGAAATAGAAGTTGTACGCCTTGCCGTTCGGCAGCAGCGGCGTGTACGTTTTTGCTTCCGGAAATGTATATCCGGGCTGATCCGTCAGCTTGATGCGGCGCAGCCACTTGATGTTCATGTTGCCTTCCCAGCCGGGCACCAGCAGCCGCGCGGGATAGCCGTTCGAGGGCAGCAGCCGCTCGCCGTTCTGATACAGCGCGATCATCGTATCGTCGAGCGCCTTTTTGAGCGGCACGCTGCGCGTCAGCGTCGGCGCATCGGCGCCTTCGGCAATCAGCCATTTCGCGCGCGGGTCAATGCCGGCTTCCTCGAGCAGCGTCGAGAGCATTACGCCCGTCCATTCGGAACACGACACGAGCCCGTGCAGCGCCTGCAATGTCGCGGCAAGCGGCTGCGGCGAAAAAAGCGGCGCGCCGTTGCCGCCGCATTCGATGAAATGCATGCGCGTGACCTGCGGATAGCGCGCGAGTGCTTCGAGCGTGAATACGAGCGGTTGCCTGACGAGCCCGTGAATCGCGATGCGATGGCGCGCGGGATCGATGTCGGGCGCGCCCGCCTGCGCGACGACGAAATGCTGGCCGGCTGGAGTAATCACGCCGTTCAACAGATGCAGCGGCGTGCGCGCGTTCTGCACGCGCGGCTCGCCTTGCGGATTGGTGAGCGTGCGCACGACCTTTTCTTCGAAGCGCGAGCGTTCGCCGTACGGCTGCGTGACGCTGCCCGGCACGCGGCTCCATGCATCGTCGACGAGCGGCTCCGCAGCCCCACTTTTGACGACGGTGTAACCGGCAAGTGCCATGCCGCCGCGCAGAAACGCGCGCCGATCGAGCAGTCCATTGCCGGCAACCGGCTGCGGTACATCCGACCGATGGTTCATGTTGGCTCCTCCTGCGGCGTTTCGCCGCACCTTATGGTCGATCGCTGCATGATCGGCCGGCGCAGCGCGAGTTAACATTAGCATATGCCGTCATCGCACCCCCGGTGATTTCGTCCCGCCGGTTCTGCAGATCGCGCGGCGAGTCAACGAAAGCGCGCCGGGCTGAACGGCGCAATGTCGATGCTCGCTTTGTTCCCCGCGACGAGTTCGGCGACGACCTTGCCCATGACGGAGCCCGCGCTCATGCCGAAGTGCGAATTGCCGAACGCAAAAAACGCGTTCGCGTAATCGGGCGCGCCGCCCAATACGGGCAGGCCGTCGGGCAGGCTCGGCCGCCGGCCCATCCACCGCGACACTTTTTCCATGCGCACCCCGGGAAACATCGCGCGGACCTGCGTTTCGAGAATTTCGGCGCGGCGCCAGTTGGGCTCGGCATCGTAGCCCGCGAATTCCGCGGTGCCCGCGACGCGCAGGCCCATGTTCATGGGCGAGCACACGAACTTCGCATCGACGTTGCTCACCGGAATGCGCGGCATCACGCCCGGGTCTTCGATGGTGACATGATAACCGCGCTCCGCT
>CAZEAX010000359.1:0-5345 GCA_964510405.1 uncultured Streptomyces sp.
TCTGGCTCATGCTGGGCTTCGGCGTCGTCGGCTACGTGTTCAAGAAGATCGGCATTCCGTTGGCGCCGTTTACGCTTGCACTGGTGCTCGGGAATCGGGCGGAAGATTCATTCCGCCTGTCGATGATAGGCGCGGGCGGCGACATGAGCGTGTTCTGGTCGAACAGATTGGTCGGCTCCATCACCACCCTCGCCTTGATACTGCTGTTCTGGCCGTTGATCGCGAATGTCTGGGGACGTGTGACGGGTGGTCCGGCAAAACAGTGAACGCGTTGTGCAAAACGGGCAGCCGCGGCGGCAACGGTCTGCATCCGGAAACCGGAGATTGAGAGGAGATCGCATGAAAAAAATACTGGTCATCGCGGCCGCGCTGATATTGATGCTCGGCGGCACGGCCCCGGCGGCGCTGGCCCAGGCGTATCCCGCCAAGCCGATCCGCATGATGATCGGCTTCCCGCCCGGCGGCGGCACCGACATCATCGGCCGCATCGTCGCGCAGAAACTGGGCGACGCGCTCGGCCAGCAAATCATTGTCGACAACCGCGGCGGCGCAAGCGGCCAGCTCGCCGCCGAACTCGTGTCGAAGGCGGCGCCCGATGGCTACACAATCATGATGGCGCACATCACCGCGATTTCCATCTTGCCGTCGCTAGTTTCCAAGCTGCCGTACGACGCGCAGAAAGATTTCGCGCCGGTTTCGCTGTCGGCAATCGGGCCCAACCTGCTCGTCGTGCACCCGTCGGTGCCCGCCAAATCCGTCAAGGAGCTCATCGCGCTCGCCAAAGCGCGGCCCGGCCAGCTGCAATATGCATCGCCGGGCGCAGGCACCGTACAGCATCTCGCCGGCGAGCTTTTCAAATTGCAGGCCAAGATCGACATGCTGCACGTTCCCTACAAGGGCAGCGGACAGTCAATCGTCGACTTGATCGCCGGCCAGGTCCAACTGGATTTCGACGCGGTGCCGCCCGTCATCAACTACGTGCGGCAGGGCAGGCTGCGCGCGCTCGCCGTCACCTCGGCGAAACGCTTTTCGCTGCTGCCCGATATGCCGACCGTGGAAGAAGCGGGTGTGCCGGGCTTCGATATGAGCACCTGGTGGGGCATCGTCGCGCCGGCCGCGGTGAGCAAAGACATCGTCAACAAGCTCAACAGCGAAATGGTGAAGGCGATCCGTCAACCCGACGCGAAGGAGAAAATCGCCGGCGTCGGCGCGGACACGGTGGGCAACACGCCCGAAGAATTCGCCGGGTTCATCCGCAGCGAGACCGAAAAATACGCGCGCATCGTCAAGTCCGCCAACATCAAGCTCGATTAGCGAAATCGGACGCGGAAAGCAAGGCCCGGCATGCATAAAGCGGCATATTTATTTCTCGTTGCGTTCGCCGGCGTGATCGCGGGCGGCAGCACGCCGGCGCAGGACTATCCGACCAAGCCGATCCGCATGGTCGTCGGCTTTCCGCCCGGCGGCGGCACCGACGTAATGGCGCGGCTCGTGACGCCGAAGATGACCGAAGCCTGGGGCCAGCAGGTAGTCATCGACAATCGCGCGGGAGCCACCGGCATCATCGGCACCGACCTCGTGGCGAAAGCCGTGCCGGACGCCTACACGCTCCTGATGGGCCACGTGGCCACGAACGCGATTGCGTGGAGCCTTTTTGCCAAGCTGCCGTTTGACCCTGCGAAGGATTTCACGCCGATCACGCGCGTATCGTCAGTACCCCACATCCTTGTTGTGCATCCGTCACTCGATGTGCGTACGGTGAAAGAACTGATCGCACTCGCCAAAGCCAAGCCTGGCCAGCTCACCTTTCCCTCGGCGGGCAACGGCAGCACGCCGCATTTGGCCGGGGAAATCTTCAAAACCATGACCGGCGTTAATCTCGTGCATATTCCTTACAAAGGCACCGGCCAGTCCTTGCAGGATCTGCTCGGCGGCCAGGTGCAGGTGGGTTTTGACACCACGGCGGCAGAGATAACTTACGTGAAAGCGGGCCGGCTGCGCCCTCTCGCGGTCACGACCGCCAAACGGATCGGGTCGCTGCCCGACGTGCCGACCGTCGCGGAGTCGGGCGTGCCGGGCTACGAAGTCACAACCTGGTACGGCTTGTTCGCGCCTGCCGGCACGCCGCCCGCGGTGGTGCGCAAGATCTTTGCGGAAACGGTGCGCATTGTGCGCCTGCCCGAAATCAAGGAACGCCTCGATGGCATGGGCACCGAGGAAACGACCAATGCATCGCCCGAGGAATTCGCGGCGCTGGTGAAGACCGACATCGCCAAATACGCAAAAGTCGTCAAGGCCGCGGGACTGCGCATTGACTGAGCCATCCGTCATGCGCCCGGTGCTGGTCGCCCGCGACGGGGAAATCGCCACCGTCACGCTCAACAATCCCGCGCGGCTCAACGCGCTCAACAAGCCGACGTGGGTCGCGCTCGGCGCCGCCATGCAGGAATTGTCGGCTGATGAGAGTTTGCGTTGCGTCGTGCTGCGGGGCGCCGGCAGCAAGGCGTTTGCGGCCGGCGCGGACATTGCTGAATTCGCCACCGAGCGCGCCGATGCGCAGCAGGCAAAAAGCTACGGCGAAATCATCCACGCGACGATGCAGGCCGTCGCGCGCTGCCGGCATCCGGTTATTGCGTTGATCGAAGGCGCCTGCGTCGGCGGCGGACTCGAAATCGCGGCGATGTGCGATCTGCGCATTTGCGGCGAATCGAGCCGGTTCGGCGTCCCGATCAAGAACCTCGGCCTCACCATGGGTTACGGCGAATTGGAGGACGTGCTGGGCTTGGTCGGCCGCGCAGTCGCGCTCGAAATCCTGCTTGAGGGCCGCGTGTTCGGCGCGGCCGAAGCGTTGCACAAGCGGCTGGTCAATCGCGTCGTCGCTGACGCCGACGTGGAACGCGAAGCTTATGCGCTGGCCGCGCGCATCGCCGCCGGCGCGCCGCTGGTCGCGCGCTGGCACAAGCAATTTATAGAAAGGCTGACCGCGACCGCGCAAATTCCGCCGGCCGAATGGGACGAAGGCTACGCCTGCTTCGACACGGCAGACTATCGTGCCGGCGTTGCGGCATTTCTGGCTAAAACAAAACCGCGGTTCGAAGGGCGCTGACAAAACTGCCTCTCGCGACGCTAATTGGCGCCGCAATCCGAACCCGTATAATTGGCGTACGTCGCGCCGAAAGGATGCCCGTGCGAATATCGCTGCTGTTGCTGCTGCTCGTTTCGACGCTGGCTCATGCGCAGCCTGACTATGCGCGGGAAAAGCGCTGGGCCGATGAGATCACGCCGGGACTCGTCGTCGGCGATGCGATTTATCTTCAGCAAAAAGCCGGTCACAAATTTCTCGCGATATATACCGAAGCGCCCAAAGCGCGGGGCGCCGTCATCGTCGTGCACGGCATGGGCGTGCATCCCGACTGGGCGTTAATCGGCGCATTGAGAAGCGGGCTTGCCGAGAACTCCTATACGACGCTGTCGGTGCAGATGCCGGTACTTGCCGCCAGTGCGCTGGGCGAAGAATACCCTGCGCTGTTTCCGGACGCGGACGAACGGCTCGCCGCGGCGGTCGTCTTCCTGAAGAGTAAAGGCAACCGCAAGATCGCGCTCGTAGCGCACAGCATGGGCGCGCGCATGAGCAATGACTTCCTCGCCGGCTCATCCGCCGCGGGCATCGACGCCTGGGTGGCGATCGGTATCAGCAACGGCGACTTCGCAAACGCGCGTAACCTGCACGTGCCGGTACTCGATATTTACGGCGAACGCGATTTGCCGCAAGTGCGGCAGCGGGCGGCGGCTCGCGAAGCCGTACTGAAAACCCTGAAAGGCTCGGCCCGGCTCGAAGTCGCGGGCGCCGATCATTATTTCGCGGGCAGTGAGGCCGAGCTCGTGAAACAGGTCCGCCAGTTTCTGGATCGCAGATTGCAGTAACGCCGTCATGAGCTCGCACGCGCACGCCACGGTCTTCATCGTCGACGCCGATCGCGCTTTTTGCGATGGGCTGCGCCGGTCGCTCGCGGGCGTCGGCCACCGCGCCGCCGCGTACGCGGACGCGGAAGCGTTTCTCGCCGAGTGCGATCTGCAACAACCCGGGTGCCTGGTGCTGGAGGCGCACCTGCCGGGCATCGACGGCCTCCAATTGCAGAACGAACTTAACCGGCGGGCGTGCCATTTGCCGGTCGTGTTCGTAACCGCGCATGGCGACGTGCCTACGGCGGTCGCCGCGTTGCGCAACGGCGCGGCTGAATTCCTCGAGAAGCCCGTCGGCGAACAGATACTGGTGGACGCTATAGAAAAGGCGCTCAAGCTCGATGCCGCGCGGCGGCGCGAGCATGCCCGCAAAAAAACGGTCGCCGCCTGTATCGAAAAACTGACGGCGCGCGAGCGCGAAATCATGCGCTACGTCGTCGCGGGTAAAATGAACAAGACCATCGCGGACGAACTTTGCATCAGCATCAAGACGGTCGAAGCCCATCGCGCGCGGGTCATGGAAAAGGTGGGCGTCGATTCGGTCGCCGCGCTGGTCCAGCTTGCGTTCGAAATTGACCAGCCGCGCACTGCGCATTAACGGCAGGTCGGCAACCCGCGCCGGCCACATTTGCGATACCGGCCGCGCACGCCATTCTTACTGAATTCTTACGAAACCTGCCCGCAAACCCAGTGCTGGCGCGGCCTATAAGGGTTATCCCTAATAGCTGAACTTGCCAAGCGACGGCTATCGTGAACCGCGCGTATGGGTCATGACGTGACATTTGTCACGCCGGCATTCAACAACAATATTGCCCTGCGTCTTGATGGCGACGTGAAGTCGCCGTTGAACACCAAAGGAGGAAATACATGAGCGCATCTGCCGCAGCCACGGGCGATCTGAAACCGGAAGAGAAGCGAGTCATATTTGCGTCTTCGCTCGGTACCGTTTTCGAATGGTACGATTTTTACCTGTATGCGACACTGGCGCCGTTCTTCGCCGCGCTGTTCTTTCCGAAAGGCAACGACACGGCGGCATTGCTGTCGGCGTTCGCGACTTATGCGGCCGGCTTTCTCGTGCGGCCGTTCGGTGCGCTGGTGTTCGGGCGCGTCGGCGATATCGTCGGCCGCAAATATACATTCCTCGTCACGATCATCTGCATGGGCGCGGCAACGTTTGCGGTAGGCTTGTTGCCGACCTATGAGTCGATCGGCTGGCTGTCGCCCATCCTGCTCGTGACACTGCGTCTCGTGCAAGGCCTCGCACTCGGCGGGGAGTACGGCGGTGCCGCGACTTATGTCGCCGAGCACGCGGCGGAAAACCGCCGCGGCTACGATACGAGCTGGATCCAGACCACGGCGACGCTCGGCTTCTTCCTTGCGCT
>CAZEAX010000360.1:0-5291 GCA_964510405.1 uncultured Streptomyces sp.
GTCTGCGGCTGAGTCGCGGGGGCCGGAGCGTTGCCCATGGTGCCGCTGCCCGCCACGCCTACTGTCTTGATGTCCGCCATCTCGTTTCCTGTTTCCTATTTCCTGATGAAGCTGCGCCCGATCAACTGCCGGTGGATCTGGTTGGTGCCTTCCCAGATCTGGGTGATTTTGGCGTCGCGCATCAAGCGCTCGACGCGATAGTCCTTGCAATAACCGTATCCGCCGTAGAGTTGCACGGCATCGGTCGCGATGCGCATCGCGAGGTCGGATGCGCGCATCTTGAGCATCGACGCCTCGACGCCGAAGTCGGCGGCGCCTGCGTCGACCATGCGCGCGACGTGCCACAGCCACGCCTCGCACATCGCAAGATCGGTCGCCATGTCGGCCAGCATGAACTGGATGCCCTGGAATTCGACGATCTTGCGTCCCGACTGCCGGCGCTCGTTGATATAGCCGATCGCGTCTTCGAACGCCGCGCGCGCGATGCCGAGCGCATGGGCCGCGACGCTCGGCCGCGATTTGTTGAGCGATGCGAGCAGTATTTTCAAGCCATCGCCGGGATTGCCGAGCAGGTTGGCGCGCGGCACGCGGCAATTGTCGAAGGCGAGCGCTGCGGTGCTCGACGCGCGTAACCCCATCTTGTCTTCTTCACGCACTACCTTGAGTCCGGGCGTGCCTTTCTCCAGCACCAGCACCGAGATCGCGCCCTTGCTGTCGGCGATTTCGCTCCACTTGCCGAACAGCATGTAGAGATCGGCGTGCGCGCCGTTGGTGATGAAAGTCTTGGTGCCGTTGATGACGATCGAATCGCCGTCGGGGCGGAATTCCGTTTTCATGCCGGTCGCGTCCGACCCGGCCGTCGGCTCGGTGATCGTCAGCGACGCGAGGCCGCCGTTCGCCATCACGGGCAGCAGGCGCCTTTTCTGCTCCTCGGTCCCGAAATCGATGAGAGGCTTGATGGCGTGAAAGTTGGTTGCCCAGACGACGCCCGTGGATGCGCAGGCTTTCGATATCTCGCGCACGCACTCGAGGTAGGCCGCGTACGACATGTGCGCGCCCCCATACGCTTCCGGAATGAACATTGCGTTGAGGCCCAGCGCGTTGATCGCCTTCACGTTGGCGTGCGGGAATTCGCCGCTGCGGTCGCTGTGCTCCGCGCTCGGCGCGATCATCTCCGCCGCGAGCTTGCGCACGCTCTCAACGAGCATCGCCTCTTCGGGCGGCAGTTGCAGCGCCGCGTCAAGCCGGTCAAAGACGTTCAATGGTTGATCCCCTGCGCGCCGTCGATGTAGATCGTTTCGCCCGACAGAAACGGGATGTCTTCGGTAAAGAGCGCGGCCACCAGCCTGGCGACGTCCGCCGTGGACCCGGTCCCTCCCGAGGGAATGCGCTTTTTCAGATATTCGGCAAGCGGCCCGCGGGTCATCGCTTCGCGATTGAGGTCCGTCACGATATAACCGGGGGCGACGTCGAGCACGCGGATGCCGCGGCTCGCCCATTCGACCGCGAGGCAGCGCGTGATCGCGCCGACCGCTGCCTTCGACGCGCAGTAGGCGACGTTGCGCTTCACGCCTATCTTGTCGAAGAACGAGCCGATGTTGACGATAGAGCCGCCGCCGCTTTTGACCAGATGCGGGTAAGCTTCGCGGCAAGCCGCAAACACCGCAGTGGCGTTCGTCGTCATCACTTTTTCGTACGTCACGGTCGCAAGCTCGTGGCTCGCGCCGTCGAGGTGAATGCCGGCGTTGTTCACCAGCCCGTGCAGCGATCCCGCCTTGTCGACGACCGCGGCGAATGCGGCCTTGAGGCTGGCCTCATCCGTAACATCGCACGCTACGTCGACGAACCGCGACGTGAGCGCTTTGGCGCCCTGCACTTCGGGTCCCGTGCCCTTGCGCGTGAGGCAGGCGACGGTAAAACCGCGATGGGCGAGCTCGATGGCGATGGCCGCGCCGATGCCGCGGCTGGCGCCGGTAACGGCGATGACTTTGGCCTTCGTTACCATTCAAACCTCAAAAACTTTATAGCCGCAGATAAACGCGGATGAGCGCAGATAAGATCGAAGGCCAAATGCACTGCTGGATAGTTTTGGATTTTCATCAGCGTTTATCAGCGGCTTCACTTGTCTTTAAATTCTGGCTTGCGTTTGTCCGTAAACGCATCCATGCCTTCGGCTGCATCCCGGGTCTGGAACGCGAGCGTCGAGAGATTGGCTTCGACCCGCAGCCCTTCCGCAACCGGATTGTCGAGTGCCCGCTTGACCGCTTCGCGCGCGAACCCGAGCACCGGCAGGCTGTAGCCGGAAAATTCGCGCGCGTAGGCGATACCTTGAGCGACCGCGTCGCCTTCGATCAGGCGATTCACGAGTCCGATGCGCGCGGCTTCCTCCGCATCCACGGTGCGCCCCATCATGATCATTTCGAGCGCGCGCGCCTCGCCGATCGCGCGCGGCAGGCGCTGCGTGCCGCCGTAACCGGGGATCAGCCCGAGCTTGATTTCGGGCAACCCCATCTTCGCATTTTTGGTGGCGATGCGGAACGTGCACGCGAGCGCCAGCTCCAGGCCGCCGCCGAATGCATAGCCGTTGACGATCGCGACCGACGGCATCGGCAGCTTGTCGAGCTTGGCGAACACCGCCTGCCCCATCTCCGCGCCTTCTTTTTGCGCAACGAGCGGGCGGCCGGTCAGCTCCTTGATGTCGGCGCCCGCGCAAAACGCTTTCGTGCCGGCGCCGGTGATCAGCAGCGCGCGCGCATCGCCTTTCGCCACCTCGTCGAACGCGCGGCCGAGTTCCGCGATGAGGGCGAACGACAGCGCGTTCAGCGCATCGGGACGGTTTAACGTGACGAGCGCGAATTCTTCGACGCGGGTGAGTTCGATGGACATGGATAGGCGTTACGTAAGTCGCAACTTCGAATGCGAAGCGATCTGCTGAAATCAGTGCGTATTCTACTGCGCCGCGCGGTTCGCGTCCTCTCCCGCAAGCTTACGCTTTCCTCTTTTCCGGGCTTACCCAGCGCACGGCGGCCGGCTGGATTTTGCCCGCCTTCGCCATTTCGACGAGCTCGCGCTTCAATATCTTGCCGCTCGCGGTCTGAGGAAAAGCGTCCATGCAGAGAAAATATTCCGGCATGTCGTACTTCGACAACCCGTGCTCGCCAAGATGGTCGAGCATCTGGGAAGCATCAAGCCGGGTGCCGTCGCGCGCAATGATCGCGAGGCACACGCGTTCGCCAAGACGCTCGTCGGCGATCGGAAATGCCGCGGCCTTCAAAACCGCCGGATGCTTGACCGTCAGGTTCTCGATATGCGCGGGATAGATATTGTGGCCGCCGCGGATGATCAAATCTTTTTTGCGGCCGACGATCTGCAGATTGCCTTTCGCGTCGAAGCGCCCGAGGTCGCCGGAGAGGAACCAGCCGCCCGCATTGAAGGAATTTTCCGTCGCGCTTTGATTATTGAAGTAACCGAGGGTCAGCAGCGCGCCCCGCGTGCCGATCTCGCCCAACTCGCCGGGTTGCGCCTCGAGGTCCGGATTCTCCTGATCGAACAAACGCGTTTCGTAGCCGTGGCACGCGCGCCCGCAGGTCGAAGTGATCACATCGACGTCGTCATCCGGCAGCGTGTACTGGTGCGAGCCGTTTTCGGTCATGCCGTAGATGTTCTGCGGCTTGATGCCCATGTCGAGAAACGATTTTGCGGTCTGCGGCGGGATGATGGAACCCGCCATGTAGAAAATGCTCACGTCGCCGAGCTTCTTGATACCGCGGCCCTTCATGTCGGCGAGGATGTCCATCGCGTGCGTCGGCACGCCCATCACATAAGTGGCGCCGGTCTCGACGATCCAGTCGAGCGGCTTCCTGCCGGGCGCGAGGTCGTTGACCACGACTTCAAACCCGGCGACGAGGCTCTGCTCGATGGCGACCGTGCCGATGTGGTGCGACAGCGGGCTGTGGCTGAACAATATCGTTTTGTCGTCGTGGTGCCAATCTTGCACCATCGCGCGGCCGTTCGCGAGCAGCGTGTTGTCGGAATGCAGCACGCCTTTCGGCATGCCGGTCGTGCCCGACGTGAAAGCGAGATAAACGATTTTGTCCGGATTGAGATCAGGTTCCGGCAGCGCGCCGGGCGCGCTCCCCAACGCGGGAAAATTGGCATACGTGCCGGATTCCCCGGCGTCAGCCCCCGGTGGCGGCAGCCTATAAACGCATTTCATTGCCGCTAATGCCGCTGCTGCCGCGAATACGTCGACGCGGTCCGCGTCTGCCCCGTAACCCGGCTGCGCGAACAATACCGCGGTCTGGATGCGGTCGAGCAACTGCACGATTTCGCTGACCGTGTAATTCTGGTGCAGCGAAGGATTGCATACGTAGCCGTTGCGCGAGCACGCGAGAAACACCACGGCCGCCTCGACGCGATTGGGCAGCCACACCGACACGCGCTGCCCGCGTTTAATGCCCGCCGCGTGGAGTTCAGCCGCCAGTGCGTCGACCCACTGCGCCAACTGCGACCACGTGACGCGCCGCCGGCTGTCGCGCAGCGCATACGCCTGTGGGCGCACGCGCGCGTGCTCGCGCAACAGCGAATACAACGTGTCGTCGCGCCACACGCCTTGCTCGTAGTACCCGCGCGCGGTCTGCGGGTCGTGCAGCGTGAGTATCGTGCTCATATCTAAATCTGCTAAATCAATCGAACCGCAGATAAACGCAGATACACGCCGATGTCAGGAGCGCTTTTGCAATATCTGCGTTTATCTGCGTTCATCGGCGGCTAACAAGCTTTAGTGCCCGAACTTGTCCGTATCCGGTTTGCGCTTTTCGCGGAACGACGCGCCGAGTTCCTTGGATTCGTCGGTGTCGAGATATAGTCTCAGCAGGAGATCGTGCGAAATGCGGCCCAAACCGCCGACGCCGCCGTGGCGCGCGGTAAATGCGGCCTTCAACGAGGCGAGCGCAAACGCGCCGCGCTCCGAAATCGCAAGCGCCATTTTCCGGGTCTCTTCAATCAGCTTGTCGTCGGGCACAACCTTGTTGATCAGACCGATCTCGAGCGCTTCGCGCGCCGTAAACTTGGGATTGGCGAACCACATTTCCTTCGCCTTCTTCTTGCCGACCAGGTCTTCGAGATACCAAGTGCCGTAGCCGGCGTCGAAACTGCCCATCATCGGGCCGACCTGGCGGAAAACCGCGCTCTCTTTCGCGATCGTGATGTCGCACATCACCTGTAGCACCTGGCCGCCGCCGACGGCGAAACCGTTGACCGCCGCGATCACCGGCTTTTGCAGGCGGTCG
>CAZEAX010000361.1:0-5289 GCA_964510405.1 uncultured Streptomyces sp.
GCTACAACTCAAGCGACAACCGGCGTTTTACAGGCTACCTCTGGGCCGTCGGCGTCACGATGTCGGTGACAATAATTTCGTTCCCGATGTTCGGTCATTTCAGGCTGGCGACTTTGGTGTTGCTGTACCTGCTGGGGGTGGTATTTGTCGCGTCGCGTTTCGGCTTCGGCCAGTCTGTACTGGCCTCCGTGCTTTCAGTAATGGCATTTGATTTCTTTTTCGTGCCCCCGCCCTTCGTGTTATTGATTAGCGACGAGTTTGAAGATTTGGTCATGGTGGTGCTCATGCTTCTAGTAGCGCTGATAGTGAGCAATCTAACCGCCAATTTGCGTGCGCAGGCTGCAATAGCGAGACAACGCGAGCGGCGCACCACCATGTTGTACGAGCTTACACGCGATCTTGCAAATGCGCAGACTGTAGACGATATCGCGGACG
This sequence comes from uncultured Streptomyces sp., assembly GCA_964510405.1. Lineage (GTDB taxonomy): Bacteria > Pseudomonadota > Gammaproteobacteria > Burkholderiales > SG8-41 > PALSA-1004. The sequence continues at coordinate 436 of CAZEAX010000361.1, forward strand.
TTGCGATTCAGCGCATCGGAGCCGAATTTCCGGGCCAATGTTCGATCTTGCTTCCTGATGCGGCAGGCCGTGTCGGCTATTCACGCTCGAAGGAGATTAAATACATATATCAGTACGATGACCTCGGAATTGCGCAATGGGTTTACGACCATGGCAAGACCGCGGGCCAGGGCACCGATACGCTCCCGGAATCTGCGGGCATATATTTTCCGATCAGCGGCGCATTGGCGCCGCTCGGTGTGCTGGCACTTGTGCCGGACAACCTGCAGCGGGTATTTCTTCCGGAGCAACATAGATTGATTGAAATGTTCACCAGCCAGGTCGCACAGGCGCTGGAGCGGATACAACTGGCGAAAGATGCACAGGCATCCGCAATCAAAGCGGAGACAGAGAGCCTGCGCAACTCCCTGTTAAGCGCCATCTCCCACGATTTTCGGTCGCCTCTCGCCTCGATAGTAGGCGCGTCGAGCGGACTGCTCGAAGGCGGGGCCTATCTTACGGAAGAGGAGAAACTCGAACTCACCAGGACGGTCCACGAGGAGGCGCGGCGCATGAGCAGCCTCGCTACCAACATTCTCAACATGGCGAGGCTAGAGGCCGGCGTTGTCGTCCTGAACTGCGACTGGTATCCCGTCGACGAGATCGTCGGCGGAGTCCTCACGCGGCTGCAAAATCGTTTGCTCGATTATCCAGTCACCACCAATCTGGCGCCGGGGCTGCCGCTCGTCAAGATCGATGCAGTCATGATCGGCCAAGTCCTCGAGAACTTGCTGGAGAACGCGATCAAGTACACGCCGCCGGGCACGTCCATCGAGATCGGCGCGAGCTGCAGCGTGCGCGACGTGGCATTTTGGGTCGCGGACAGCGGACCGGGCATACCGGCGGGAGCGGAGGAACTGCTGTTCGACAAGTTTTACCGCGGGACGAAGGAAGCTGCGCAGAGCGGCGCCGGCTTGGGCCTTACCATCTGCCGCGCAATCGTAAAAGCGCATGGCGGGCAGATACGCGCCGAGAACCGTCCCGGCGGCGGCACCTTGTTTCAGTTTGTAATTCCGATTACGGAGAAGCCGCCGCGCATCGTGCCGGAAGAGGAACAATTGGCCGGAGCCCAATGATGTCATCCAATCCCGTGATCCTGGTGGTCGAGGACGACCCGCAAATCCGCCGTTTCCTGCGCACGGGGCTGCGCGCGTACGGTTTCGAGATTTACGAAGCCGAAACCGGAAAATTCGGAGTGACGCTGGCCGCGTCCCGTAAACCGGACCTGATCATCCTGGACCTCGGACTTCCGGATATCGACGGCGTCGAAGTCCTCAAGAGCCTGCGGCAATGGTCGACGCGCCCGATTATCATCCTGTCTGCGCGCACGCTCGAAAGCGACAAAGTGGGCGCGCTCAACATCGGGGCCGACGATTATCTGACGAAGCCGTTCGGCCTCGAGGAACTGGTCGCCCGCATTCGTGCTTCGTTACGGCGTTACGCGCAAAGCGCGCAGCCCGATTCGGGCAACGTTTTCAAGTCGGGGGACTTGACGATAGATCTGGTGCGCCGGCGGGTACAAAACGGCGGCAAAGACGTGCAGCTCACGCCGATTGAATTTCGGCTGCTCACAACACTGGTCCGGCACGGCGGAAAGGTTCTGACCCACGAGCATTTGCTGACTGATGTGTGGGGGCCGAAGCATGTCAAGAACAATCACTATCTCAGGGTGTACATGAAATCCCTGCGCCAGAAACTGGAAGTCGATCCCGCGAGGCCCAAACTTTTGCTGACGGAAATGGGCATTGGTTACCGGCTTGCGAACGACGCGGTTTGACCGCCTCAATGCACCGCGTGGCGTCATTGGACTTGAATTATCCGCGGCCGATTCCGGCTTGATGTGATTTATCGTAACCGTAAAAATATCGCTCACCTGGTGGGACTATGTCGAGAATCGCGTCTTGCGCTCTGCTGATCGGTTTAATGCTGGTGCACTTGATGGTATTTGGCCAGCAATCGGATGGCCATATTCAGGCAGAGAAGTTCTTCAGTGAAGGATATGCGTTATTCAGAACCGGTCGATTCGAAGAGGCCCGGCTGAAATTCGTGGAGGGCTTGCGCGTTGATCAGGACAATGTAACCGCCCATTACTTGTTGGCTGAAACGTACCTGGAATTGGGGAATGCAGCGGCAGCCGACGGTCATTTCCGCAGGGTCCTGGTACTTGCGCCGACGTCGCCGGAGGCAAGCAAAGCGCGAAGCAGGTTGAGCGGGACCGCGCCGGCCGAAAATTCAACGGCCGTTGCCAAGACGGATTCGATATTCAACGTGGAGAAACGTGCCGAGTCCGCCCGGAAAGCCGGCGACTTGATCGGTGCATGCAAGGATTGGAAAACCCTGGCTGATGCGGGAAGCGCAAAGGGCCAGTTTGAAATGTATGAATGCATGGCCACTGGCTACGCTCATCGAGACCAGCAAGAAGCCATGCGCATGCTCGAGAAGTCGGCGACCCAGGGTTACGCTCCCGCACTCAACGGCATCCAGGAACTGGCGTATAGATACCTGGTTTCCTGCCGTTCGGCGCCTCAGGCAATTGACCGGAAGTTTGAATGCGACTCCGGCGTGCAATTGTTGGCCACTGCAGCCAATTTAGGCAGCAGCAAGTCGCAATTGAGCCTGTACATGTGGTTCATGGACACCAAGAGCGGAAGTTACAGCCCGGAAAAGGCGGTCTATTGGCTGCGCAAGGCGGCCGAGTCGAATAACGGCGGCGAATCTGCTGATGCACAAGTCCTTTATGCGCGCATGCTGGTGAATGGCTTTAACGAGGGTGGTACGGTGGTAGCGCGAAATATCGACCAGGCGTTGTACTGGGCGAAGAGGGCCCACGAGGGCGGCTCGCGCGATGCGCAAAACGTTATTTCCGAGATAGAGAAAGCGCGTGGTGGGGTAGCGCGACAACCGTAGATCGAAAACGCTCGGGCAAACAGTGCAGGAGCATGAATTTCTTGAGAGGTTCGCGGCGCAAATCCAGTCACTGGGCAGACTCGGATGCGGAAACGCAGAAAAGATAACGCCGCGTAACTGATGTGCTCGAAATCAAAGTAAACGGCTTCTGAGGGGGGGGCTTAAAATAAATCGACTGCTCTGGCTTGAATTGTCCGGGTCACTGCAATGCTGATGCGGAAGCCCCCGCCCGCGGCGGTCGCGCCACTCCTTATTACCCGTTAAGTTTGCCAACGTACAGCGCAGCGGCCCGCAGAGGACGACAATCGCGTTAAGGTATTTCCGCACTTGCGAGGTGCATTGCTCTCTTGCGCGCACCAATTCGACGCAGTGCCAACGGGGTTCGCATCAGCAGATATAAAAATATTTATATACCGGTCAACGGTTTACACGTTAAATCCGGCATGGCCTGGTAGTTGCTCAATAAGCGTCATTCAACACGAAGATGTTCATGCAAGTATGCGGTTTTTCTCGATTCCGGCCGGCGTCATCGCGACGGTAATCATCAATTCATCGGTGCTGGCTGCGAACCTGCAGCCTCCACCTGCTGGCATTGCAGTCACCGTTGAGCAAGGCGATTGGGGTGCGGCGCGGACGCCGTATATAAAAGCGGTACTTACGCTAGCGGCAAACGCGCTCACTCCCTATTTTCCACAGCACGCGTCAGACAAGGTACTGGTTGCTTTCAGCAAGCGGGGTCCGCGGGTACTTTTTGAAAAATCGAAAGATGGAGCTTATGTCGTTCTTTTGAATGTCCAGGACCAGCGGTGGGATCAATTCGTGTACCAGTTTTCGCACGAACTGTGCCACATTTTTACCAACGGCGAATATCGAAAGATCGGCCGCGACGAAGTGGCTCAAGACAACCAGTGGTTCGAAGAAGGCTTGTGTGAATCCGTATCGATAGTTGCACTTAACCGGGTAGCGGCGGCTTGGGAACACTCCCCGCCATATTCCGGCTGGGAAAGCTACGCCCCGGCGTTTCGCGAATACGCGCAGCGCTTGCTGAGCGCCAGACACCGGGAACTGCCGGTGAATAGATCGTTTGAAGAGTGGTACGACGAGAATCGGGAAACGCTTAAGAACAATCCGTATTTGCGGGAAAAAGACGAACTGTTTGCAACCCAATTGCTGCCTTTGCTTGAAAACACTCCCGGCAGCCTGCAGGCCATCGGGTATTTGAACCGTCAGCGATCTTCATCTCCTGAAAGCTTTGAAGCCTACCTGGCATCCTGGTATGACAGCTGCCCCGAAAGCTACCGGGATTTCATTGGGCAGGTAATGTTCCTCATAGAGAGACGCAATCGTGACGGCCTGCCAGTTGTCGCGTTAAGGGGGGCGGACAAGTCTTCTTTACATTGACCAACACAGATACGACCCGCAACCCGAAACAGCCCGTGGATCCACGGGCTGTTTCATCAGAGAACTACCGGTGCAGTTCAGGGGTGGGTGCCGGGGGCTCGTGGAACCGGCAACCGTGATTCGCCGGGGCCCACTTTGCCTGGTACGCCGGTCGGCCCGGCGAGACCGGTTTGCGCCTGCCTGGCTTCCGCCAGCTGACGAGCTTGCATTGTTTTCGTCATTTGCTGCACCTGCATCATCTGCGATTCGTCGCGACCTGCAATAGCGGAACTGCCCGCGACCGTTAGAAAACCACCGAGACAAACAACGGTGAGCGATTTCATGATTTTTCTCCTGTTCCGTTGAACAAGCTCATATACGACAGAGCACGATGTGGAATATATGTCTAGCACCCGTATAAATGGCGTTGAACTTTATGTTCTAAGCGTAGAAAATCCGTATAAATTGCGACAGAATCCGTAGAGAAACGGTGCAAATGACGGTCTGCCAGACTAACTAACGTTCAAT
>CAZEAX010000362.1:0-5274 GCA_964510405.1 uncultured Streptomyces sp.
GTCGAGGATTTGCTGACACTCGAGGGCATGGATAATCAAGTCGCCCGCCAGCTTGCCGAGAAAGGCGTAATTACGAAGGAAGATCTGGCTGATCTTGCAACCGACGATCTGGTCGAGATGACCGGTATTGACGCCGAGCGCGCAAAGCAGCTCATCATGACCGCTCGCGCGCCATGGTTCGCATAAATACACCTGGAGTTCACCATGGCACAGATCAACGTCACACAATTCGCGAAGGAACTCGGTCTGCCGATCGAATTGCTGATCGAGCAACTGCAGACCGCCGGCGTCAAGAAAAAGCTCGCTGACGACACCGTCCTTACCGAAAAGGACAAGACGCAGCTGCTCGACTATTTGCGCCAGTCGCATGGCGCGCGCGAAGCCAAGAATAAAATCACGCTCACGCGCAAGCAAACCACCGAGATCAAGAAATCGGACAGCACCGGCAAGGCGCGCACCATCCAGGTCGAGGTCCGCAAGAAACGCGTGCTGGTCAAGCGCGATGCCGTGGCCGAGACGCCGTCTCCCGCTGCTGCACCGCCGGCGCCTGCTGCGCCCGCCGCGCCGGTGTCAGTGGTCGATGCCGAGCAAATGGCGAAGCGCGAAGCGGAAGCCAAGAAACAAGCGGAACTGATCGCGCTGCAAAGCGAGGAAGTACAGGAGAAACAATCGCGCGCCCGGCGCAAAAAGGCGGAAGCAGAGCCGGTCGCCGAAGCGCCGCCCGTCGTTGCCGCGCCGCCGGCCGCGCCCGCGCCGTCGGTGGCGGCACCCGCGCCCGCACTCGCTGAAGGCACGCTGCACAAGCCGCAACCCAAACCGGGTGAGAAGCCGAAGGCCGACAAGAAAGCCAAGAAGACGGTCAAAGAGGTCGTATGGCGGGACGAAAGCGTCAAGCGCCGTTCGATCAAGACGCGCGGCGACATGGGCGGTGGCATGGGCTGGCGGACCCGCAAGGACCGCCATGCGAAACACGATGGCGACGAGCCGGCGGGCGATCACGCGTTCGCCGCACCGCAGGAGCCGATTATCCGCGAGATCAGCGTACCGGAAACGATCACGGTTGCGGCGCTTGCACAGAAAATGTCGGTGAAAGCCGCCGAGGTCATCAAGGTCATGATGAAGCTCGGCACGATGGTCACGATCAACCAGGTCATCGATCAGGATACGGCGATGATCGTCGTCGAGGAGATGGGCCACAAGCCGGTACGTGCCAAGCTTGACGACCCGGACGCATACCTCGCTGAAGCGCCGCAGCACGAGGCGTTGAAGCTGGAACCGCGGGCGCCGGTGGTTACCGTCATGGGCCACGTCGACCACGGCAAGACGTCGTTGCTCGACCACATTCGCCGGACACGTGTCGCCAGCGGCGAGGCCGGCGGGATCACCCAGCATATCGGTGCGTATCACGTTGAAACTCCGCGCGGCATGATCACGTTTCTCGATACGCCGGGTCATGAAGCTTTTACCGCCATGCGTGCGCGCGGCGCGAAAGTCACCGATCTTGTCATCCTGGTGGTGGCTGCCGATGACGGTGTGATGCCGCAAACCATCGAAGCGATCCATCACGCCAAGGCGGCGAAGGTGCCGATGGTAGTTGCGTTGAACAAGATCGACCGTCCGGAAGCGAATCCGGAGCGCATCAAACAGGATCTGGCCGGGCAGGAAGTCGTGCCGGAAGAATGGGGCGGCGATACGATGTTCGTGCCGGTGTCCGCCAAAACCGGCGAAGGCATCGACAAGCTGCTCGAAAGCGTGCTGCTGCAGGCCGAAGTGCTTGAGTTGAAAGCGGCCAAGGATGCCCCGGCCAAAGGCATAGTCATTGAAGCGCGTCTCGACAAGGGGCGCGGCCCGGTGGCGACCGTACTGGTGCAGTCGGGAACCCTGAAACGCGGAGATATCGTGCTGGCAGGTTCGGTCTTTGGCCGTGTGCGCGCGATGCTCGATGAAACCGGCAAGTCCGTTGACAGCGCGGGACCGTCGATTCCGGTGGAAATCCAGGGCATGTCCGACGTGCCGGCCGCCGGTTCCGATTTGCTGGTACTTGGCGACGAACGCAAGGCGCGTGAAATCGCATTGTTCCGGCAGGGCAAGTTTCGCGATGTCAAACTTGCGCTGCAACAGTCGAACAAAAGCGAAAACATGTTCGATCAAATCGGCGAAGGCGGCAAGAAGACGCTATCGATTATCATCAAATCCGATGTGCAGGGCTCTTACGAAGCCATGGCGCACGCATTACCCAAGATCTCGACCGATGAGGTTAAGGTAAACATCGTGCATTGCGGGGTGGGAGGCATTACGGAATCCGACGTCAACCTTGCGCTGGCCTCGAAAGCCGTGATCATCGGCTTCAACACGCGCGCCGACGCGATGGCACGCAAGCTTGCCGAATCGGCGGGCGTCGATATCCGCTACTACAACATCATTTACGAGGCGCTCGACGACGTCAAAGCGGCGCTGTCCGGCATGCTGACGCCCGAGAAAAAAGAAAGCGTGCTCGGCATGGTCGAAGTCCGGCAGGTCTTCAAGATATCCAAGGTCGGCACGGTTGCCGGGTGCATGGTGCTCGACGGCCTTGTCCGCCGCAGCGCGAAAGTGCGGGTCCTGCGCGACAATGTTGTGATCCACGACGGCGAACTCGATTCGTTAAAACGATTCAAGGACGACGCGCGCGAAGTCAAGGCCGGCTTCGATTGCGGTCTGTCGGTCAAGAATTTTGGCGACCTTAAAGTGGGCGACCAGCTCGAGGTATATGAGGTTGTCGAGGTGGCCAGAAGCCTGTAGGAGCGCGGTGCAGGAAGTGTTCCTTGCACCCGCTACTCTGTCATCTGCAATCAGGACGCCGCGATGCCTCGAGACTTTTCCCGAACGCTGCGCGTAGCGGAGCAGATACAGCGCGATCTGGCGGAATTGCTGCGCATGGAGGTCAAGGATCCGCGCATCGGCATGGTGACGTTGACGGATGTCGAGGTGACGTCCGATTACGCGCATGCGAAAGTGTTCTTCACGACGCTGGGTGATGCCGCCCAGATTGCCGCCGCTGCGGAGGGACTCAATCGCGCCGCGGGATTTCTGCGCCACGAGCTCGGGCACCGGATCAAGCTGCGCAGCATTCCTCAACTGCATTTCATCCACGACGAGTCGGTCGAGCGTGGCGTGCGATTGTCGCAATTGATCGACGCCGCGGTAAGCAGCGACGGCAGTGACAAGAAAAAAACGCGCCCCTGAGGCCGCGCAGTTCTGATTTTGAGCAAACCAGCGTCAGTCCGCCGCGCCGTGAACGGCGTCTTGTTGCTCGACAAGCCGACCGGCATTACCTCGAATGCGGCAATCCAGCGGGTCAAACGGCTGTTCGCGGCCCAAAAAGCAGGCCACGTCGGTACGCTCGATCCCATGGCGAGCGGCCTGCTGCCGGTGTGCCTGGGCGAGGCGACCAAGTTCTCCACCGATCTGTTCAGTGCGGACAAAAGCTACGAGGCCGAAGTATTGCTGGGCGTGACTACTGACACGGGCGATTGCGAAGGCGCGGTGACGTCTCGGCGCGACGTCAACGTAACGCGCGGGCAGGTCGCCGCAATATTGGAGAAATTCACGGGCGAATTGGCGCAGACTCCGCCGATGTACAGCGCGCTCAAGCGCGACGGCAAGCCGTTGTACGAATACGCGCGCGCGGGGGTGACCGTCGAGCGCGTGCCACGCAGCATAACGATACACAGTATCGCGCTACTCGCTTTCGCCGCGGACCGCTTTACGATCAACGTGAGTTGCACGAAGGGCACTTATATTCGGGTGCTGGCTGAGGACATCGGCGCTGCGCTCGGTTGTGGCGCAACGCTGGCAGGTTTGAGGCGCGCCCGCGTCGGCGGTTTCGATTTGTCGCAGGCAGTGACGCTGGCAACGCTTGAGCAACTGCCCGAGGCGCAGCGGACCGGCCGTTTGCTGCCGGTCGATTGCCTGGCGTCGGTTTCGCCTGCGATGGCGCTCGACGCAGACTCGATGGCGCGGATCCTGCTGGGCCAGGCGGCTCAGATGGAACCCCGGGCCGGAATCGAGGGCTTGGTGCGTTTGTACGGGCCGGAAGGGCGCTTCCTGGGGCTGGGGGCACTGGATTCCGGCGGACGCCTGGTGCCTAAGCGGCTCGTCGCGACGCCCAAGGCCGCGGCGCCGGCGCGCGACGACCTACCTCAAAGTCCTAAAAATGCTTGAGAAAGCCGTTAGTTACGGGGTAAAATAGTCGACTTTGCAAGTGGAGATGAGAATGCCAACCAGCGGCGCGCAAAAAGCGCAGATCGTGAAAGACTACCAGCGCAAGCAATCCGATACCGGTTCGCCGGAGGTACAGGTTGCATTGCTGTCGGCCCGTATCACCGAATTGACCGAACATTTCAAGATTCACGTCAAGGACCATCATTCCCGCCGCGGTCTGCTGCGGATGGTGAGCCAGCGGCGCAAGCTGCTCGATTATCTGAAACGCTCGAACGTTGAAAAGTACCGTGCACTGATTGATCGCCTCGGTCTGCGCAAGTGATTCCACCGTCGTGTCGGTGGTAAACGATGCGGTTGCATGAGTGGCCGGCCAGGCATTGCGTCCAGGACGGCCATGTTTGTTTTGAAGCCTGTATTTTGATACCTCAGTCCGCGCGATTGCCGCGCGGCCAAACCGTGGCATAAAAGGATAAGACAGTGAGCCCAATCAAGAAAACCATCATGTGGGGGCGTCATAAGCTGACGCTCGAAACCGGCGAAATCGCACGCCAAGCCAGCGGTGCCGTTATGGTCACGCTGGAAGATACGGTAGTGTTGGTGACCGTGGTGGGTCGGAAATCCGCCGCCGAGGGCAAGGATTTTCTACCGCTGACGGTGGATTATCAGGAACGCACCTACGCCGCGGGCAAAATTCCCGGCGGCTTTTTCAAACGCGAAGGCCGTCCTTCGGAAAAGGAAATTCTGACTTCGCGCCTGATCGACCGGCCGATACGTCCGCTCTTTCCGGACGGTTACTACAATGAAGTGCAGGTTGTCGCGACGGTCATGTCGTCGAACAACGAAGTGGATTCCGATATACCGGCGATGATCGGCACTTCGGCGGCGCTCGCCGTATCCGGGATACCTTTCAACGGCCCGATCGGCGCCGCGCGCGTCGGCTATGCGGATGGCCAATACTTGCTCAATCCAACCGCGACCGAATTGAAAACGAGCCAACTCAACCTGGTGGTGGCAGGCACGCAGCAGGCGGTGCTGATGGTTGAGTCCGAGGCGAACGAGTTGACCGAAGAC
>CAZEAX010000363.1:0-590 GCA_964510405.1 uncultured Streptomyces sp.
GTAACAGCCGCCCAGCATCGCCGCGATTTCCTCTTCCGGACGCGTGATGTCGCAGGTGACGACTTCGAGCGCCGGATGTTTCGCGGCAGTGCCCTGGAATGACGCATGCATCGGCCGGCCCATGAAGCCGACGCGGAATTGTGTCTTGCTCATTTTCTCCCCAGTGTGAAGCATCGAGCATTCAACAATGACAGGAGGGTCATCTGCCCCCACCCCGGCCCTCCCCCGCTTACGCAAGGGAGGGAGCCGAAAGATTATTCGTCGCGCCCGTAATGAATACGGCGGTACGGCACGCTCGGCACGCTGCGCGAGATGCGCATGTCGATCATCATCGGCCCGGGGCTCTTCACCCACTCCTGCACAGCCTTCGTCAATTGCTCGACGGTGGCCGCGTAAGCGCCGCGCCCGCCCATCGCCACTCCCACCTTGCCGAGATCCGGCGTCGTAATCACGGAAGTGTTGACGTCCATCTTGGACTTGTCGAGCTTGTAGTACTCGGCGCCGAGCGCTTCATTGTTCATCACGATGACGAGCAGCGGCATGTTGTAGCGCACTGCCAAGCCGGTAATTTGGGCTGACAGGCTGTTGAG
>CAZEAX010000363.1:600-5272 GCA_964510405.1 uncultured Streptomyces sp.
AGATGCATCATCGTGCTCGCATCGCCGTCGCACAGCACGAGCGGTTTGCCGGTCGCCACCACTGCGCCCATCGCGGCGGGCAGCATCTGGCCGATGCAGCCGAAAAAGTGCCCCGACTGCACGAGCGCGCGCCGGCGCGTCATCAGCATGCTGACGAAGCCCGCAGTCATGCCGCTGCCCGACAGCACGCCGATTTCCGCGGGCAGGAGCTTGTCGAGCGCGATCACCGCTTCGCGCGGGTCGACCGTGCCGGGATCCATTTCGAATTCCGTGCGGTCGGCATTGTGATTGACGAGCTTCTGCTTGACATCGGGCGTGCGATAGCCGACCGACTTGAAGTTGCGCTTGGCGAGCAGCTTCTCCAGCTCTTCGACGCCCACCCGCGCATCCGCCTGCACATAGCAATCGGCGCCGCGCCCGCCCGCGATCATCAGGTGCGGCGCGGAATCGATGTGCACGTAGCGCGCTTCGGGATAGAGATAACCGTGCTCGGTGGTGTAACGGTTGAGCGACGCGCCGACGCCGATCACGCAGTCCGCTTCCTCGAACAGCTTCATCGCGGGACGCGAACCGTACGTGCCGGAAATGCCCGCGTGCCATTCGCTTTCGTTGAGCCAGGTTCTGACGAGCAGCGAAGTCGCGATCAAAGCGCCGGTGCGATCGGCCAGCTTCAGCACCGCTTCGCCCGCGCCCGCCCATTGCGCGCCGCGGCCGACGACGATCACCGGCTTCTTGCTCGACGCGACGATGTCCGCCGCCTGTTCGAGCGCTTTCGAATCGGGATGCACCGCGCCGCGCGTAAACATCGCGGACGACGGCTTGTATTCCTCGTCCGCGTCCTCGAAGACCTGCTGCTGGATGTCCATCGGACAGGAGAGCATGATCGGACGGCTCTCGAGCTTCGCGCGATAAAACGCCTTGCGCACCGCGTCGTCCGCCTGATCCGCCGACAGCAGCCGCACGAAGCCGGCTTCGCACGCGTCCGCAAACTTCGACTGGTCGAGTCGCTGGATATATTCCTCGTCGGCGGTCGGCGACTCGCCGCAGAACACGACAACCGGCGAACGCGCGCGCGCAGCGGTCACGAATCCGGTCGCCAATTGCGTTACGCCGGGCCCGCAGGTCGCGGTCGCCACGCCGGGGGTATGCATGACGCGCGCATAGCCGTCGGCCATGCCGAGACCCGCGCCTTCATGCCGGACTTCGTGGACCTTGACGCCGATCTTGTGCAACTCGTGCACCCAGTACATGTTGCCGTCGCCCATCATGCCGAATGTCGCGGTGCAGCCTTCCGCCTTGAACGCCTGTGCGAGCCTCTGATACACCTTCATTTCGTCACTCCTCCCCGGTAGATATCCAGTTAATCAATTGCAGATCGATGCGATGCGCGCTTATTGAGCGGGCGCATTCGCCAGATGTTCGGCCAGCCGCTCGGAAAAGTCCTTCGTCATGCGCTTTACCACGAACCCCGCGCCGCCTTCGACCAAATGCGCGAGCTTGCCGCCGACTTCGACTTCGGCGGTGACCGGTATCGACGAGCCCGGCGCGTCCGTCCGCTCGACGACGCTGAACTTCATCGTCGCGCGCACCCGCGTGCCGCCCTGGTTGTCCTTGCCCCTGGCAGTCACGTTGCCGGTTTTCGCGGCGGGATCGAGCTCGAGCGCAATGCGCGTGTTAAACGTCACTTTCGCCGGGCCGAATTTCACCACCATGCTCGCATCGAAAGTGCCGTCCTCGTGCTTTTCGCCGAGCTTCGCACCGTCCACGCAATTGACGACTGCTTCCGGATTGGAGAGCAGTTCCCACACGGCCTGCGGCGACGCGGCGACGTCCACGCGTTCGTTAACTTCGATCATGAATGGTTCTCAGTTCGGGGATTTTTACCTGCGGATATCGAATTCTCGCACACACGGGCGCCGCGTGCGCGCACGGTCCGTCCGGCAGATCAGTCGTCGCGCTCGAGCCAGCCCGGCACCGCGACGAACGTCTGCATGATCTCGCGCGGCCGCGCATCGCGATCGAGACCCGCCACCAGGTCGAGCACTTTGGTCAGTGTGGCCGCAGGCAATGCATCAGCGACCGTGTCTTTGAACAACGCGGACAATTCCTCCCACGTCATGCGCCGGTGCGGGCTGCCCCGCGGGTGTTCGACACGCGCAATGTGCGATTTCCCGTCGGCGAGCTTGATCGTCACGCGCGACGGCACTTCCTCGGTGTTGGTGCCCGCTTCGATTTCCGCATCGACGACGCAGCGCACGCGCTTCGACAGCGCGCGCACCTCCGGCGACTTCAACGCCGTTTCGTAATCGCCGCGCCGCATCCCCGCCTGCGGACCGCGCGTGCGGCCGAGCGCGAGCGCCATCGCCAAGCTGAATGGCACGCTCAATTGCGCGCTTTGCAAATCGGGCGGATTGCCATGGGTCAGCTTGCCTTCGATCACTTTGGGAATGCCGACTTCGACATCGGCAATCTGTTCGGGCGCAAGCTGGTGATCGTGGCCGAGCGCGAGTCCCGCATCGACGGTGGCCTGCAGGCGGCCCGCTCCCGCATGAACTTTGGTGCTGACTTCCATCATGCGATAACCGCGGCCGAGATCGCCGGTGACTTTCTCGGGATCGAATTTTTCCGCGAACGCGCGAAAGAACCCGGATTCGCCTTCGAGAATGTCGCGCGGCCCCCAGATGCCCTCCTGGGTGAGCAGCGCCGCCATCACGCCGGATTCGGCGCCGCGTCCGCCGTTGATGCGCTTGATGAACGAGCCGGAATGATAGAACTGCGCGAGACCGCCGGCGTAAGAACTCGCGGCCCCGAGCGCGCCCGCCATGTCCTGCGCGTTGAAGTTGAGCAGCTTCGCCACCGCGAGCGCCGCGCCGAGCGTGCCGCACGTCGGTGTCGCCATGAAACCGCGCTGAAACATCGCCGGCTGCGTCGCCAGCCCGATGCGCAGCGACGCCTCGTAGCCGCAGATCGCCGCCTCGAGCACCGCGCGGCCGTCGGCATTGTCGCGCTCCGCGATCGCGAGCACCGCGGGCAGCACCGACGCGCCCGGATGGTGCATCGACCCGACGTGCGTGTCGTCGAGATCGCAGGCGTGCGCGAACGCGCCGTTGACGAACGCCGCCCGCGCGGCGTCGAGGCGCTCCCCCGACAGCAGAATGCTGCAATCGCCGTAGCCGCCGAGCTGCAACGCGAGCCGCCGCGCCGCCCGGCTCCACGGCAGCCGCGCGCCGACCGCGCACACGCGCAATAGATCGAGCACCAGCGCTTTCATGCGCTGCACGACTTCGTCCGGCGCATCCTGCAAACGAAAAGACGCTGCCCATTCCGCAAGCTGCGCGGTCGTTCCCTTTGCTGCCGACATTTGCGTGAACCTCCCGATCGATGGCGGATGCGCTTCGCGCGCATTCTTTGTCCGCCATTATAGAGAGTCCTTTCGACGCAGGCTCGGCGTCACCCGCTTCCCGCGCCGACACGCCGGGAAATTCAGCGCGGGGTTACGGCCGCGACCGTCGCACGCGAAGTTGCGGCCGTGCCCGTACCGGCGGGTCGCAAGCCGCGAACTTCGAACTCGACGCTATCCATCTTTTTACCGGCGCCGTCGACCAGCTCGACGCGCCTGCGCCCTGGCGGAGGCAGCCACAGGAACGGCGCGTCGGCACGCACGCGACGACCATCGTCCAGCACGAAGCGCGTCTTGCGGTTCACGCCGCGAGCAGTCAACGCAATGCGCTGCCGGTCGTGCGGAATATCGGGGTCGATCGCGAAAATCGCACCGGCGGGCGGCGAAACGATCCGCGAGGATTCTGCGGCGACTTCGACCGGAGTCACCTTCGCCGTCTCCGTGCCGGCGAGAAACCATTCGTCGCGCGCGGGCTCGAGGCCTCCGGCATAGACCACGTGCTGACGAACCAGGCCGCGCGGCGGCTCCGGTGCGGACGGCCAACTGCCCTCGTGCAGAAAATCCATGACCTCGCGCCAGACGGGCGCCGCGCCGGTCACTCCGGAAACGTCGTGCATCGACTCGCCCGAGAAATTGCCGACCCACACGCCGACGGTATAACGGTCTGTGAACCCGACCGCCCAGTTGTCCCGCATGTCCTTGCTCGTGCCGGTTTTTACGCTGGCGCGATAACGCGTCGCCAGCGGACTCGCGAGTCCGAAGGTCAGCGCGCGCGCCGCGCTGTCGGCAAGCACGTCGTTCACGATGAATGCGGCGGCCTCTGTCATCACCTGCGGCGCGTCGCCTGCGTAGCTCGCCGACGCAGGCAGCAGCGTCGGCGTTCCCGCGCGGCCGCCATTGGCGAGCGTGCGGTAGGCGTTCGTCAATTGCAGCAACGTCACGTCCGCCCCGCCCAAAGCGAGCGAATATCCATAATGGTCCGCGTCGTGCGTCAAAGTATCGAAACCCAGCGCCTTCAGGCGCCGATAGAAGGGTTCGTAGCCGAGCAGCGTGAGAGTGCGCACCGCCGGCACGTTGAGCGATGAGCCGAGCGCCTGGCGCAAGGAAACCAGCCCTTTGAAGTCGTGATCGTAGTTCTGCGGCACGTACAACCCGGTGGGTGTCGTCACCGCCAGCGGCGAGTCGTCGAGGATGGATGCGGCGGTCAGCAACTTCTGCTCGATGGCGAGCCCGTACAGATTTACGAGCCAGGCGAAGGCGATCCCATCGTCC
>CAZEAX010000364.1:0-5269 GCA_964510405.1 uncultured Streptomyces sp.
ATAAAGCAGGATGTTGGCGGTCTGGCCGATGACGAGCCTGCCCGCTTTCAAATAGGGCGGCGCAAACGGCGCAAAGGGATTGCGCCGGTCATCAAGTCCGCGCATCAGCGCGGCCACGCCCTTGCCCGGCCCGCGCATGCGCGCGACATCGTCGTACGCGGCGCCCGCCTGCTCGAGCGCAAGTCTCACGAATTCCCCGCGGCCGGGGATCGACGGCCAGTAAAAGAGTTGGTACTTCATGACGGTTGCCCTCCATTTCTGTCATCGGTAAATGATTCTACCCGCGGACTTGCTTCGGGTCTGCCGGCCTCATCCTGCGATCGACGCGAAATCCCCGCGAACTGTCTCGCGCGGCGCCGGTCTGTTAAGCTGCGAACAAGATGCGCACCGCGCTCACGCGGGCGCTACCGGAGGGGGCAGTCATGAAATCCGTACAACGGTCCACCCGGCCGACGCCCGGCGCCATTGAAGTCAAACCGATCGCCGCCGCGCTCGGCGCCGAAGTCGTGTGCGGCGACGTGCGCAAACTCGACCAGCGGCAGTCGCATGCCATCAAGCAGGCGTGGCTCGACCACCTCGTGCTGCTCATTCGCGACCAGACGCTCACCGACGACGAACTCGTAGCGTTCGCGCAGCGCTTCGGCAAACTGTCGCACCCCGTCGCGGGGCACCAGCTTCACGGCAACGTCGAGGCATTCAGGCATCCCCACGTCAACGTGGTTTCCAATGTGATCGAAAACGGGATTCCGATCGGCAGTCTCGGCGATGGCGAAGCGTACTGGCATACGGATTTCTCCTTCGAAGAAGTGCCGTACGCGGCGACGATGCTCTATTCGCTCGAGATACCGCCGGACGGCAGCGGCAACACGGGATTCACCAACATGTATCTCGCGTACGAAACGCTGCCCCGCGCATTGCGCGAGCGCATCCGCGGCTTGTCGACCAAGCAGGACGCGAGCTACAACAGCGCCGGCATGCTGCGCCGGGGCTATCAACCGGTGACGGACGTGCGCGTCTCCCCCGGTCCGATCCATCCGCTCGTGCGCACGCACGCGGAGACCGGGCGCAACTGCCTGTACCTCGGGCGGCGCAATTTCGCGTACATCGTCGGTCTCCCGGTCGACGAGTCCGAGCGCCTGCTCGACGCGCTGTGGGCGCATACCGACCAGCCGCGGTTTCAGTGGCATCATCGATGGCGGGTCGGCGACGTGCTGGTGTGGGACAACCGCTGCACCATGCATCACCGCGACGCATTCGATCCCAAGGCGCGGCGGGTCATGCACAAAACGATGACCGAGGGCGACCGCCCGCATTTTCTGCCGACCGCGGATGACGGCGCGAGGCATCCGCGCGGTTACCTCCACGCGGCGCCGGCGTAGCACGCCACACCGACGCTGGAACTGCGCATGCCTGCCGCGTTGCGCCACGCAATGGCGCTTATGCTATGCGCCATTTGCTGCGCGTACGCCGACGATTACCCGGTGAAGCCCGTAAAAATCATCATCGCGCAGGCCGCCGGCGGTGCCTCCGACGTGTTGGTGCGGCTCATCTCGCCACGGCTCGCTGAAAGCGTCGGCCAGCAGATCGTGATCGACAATCGTCCGGGCGCGGGCGCCAACATCGGCGCCGAGATCGCCGCCCGCTCGCCGGCGGACGGCTACACGATTTTTGTCGTCTCCCTGCCGCACGCCATCGCGCCCGGTCTTTACAAGAGTCTTACCTACGATCTCATGAAGGACTTCACGCCGGTCGCGCTCGCCGCGGAGGAGCAGTTCTGTCTCGCGGCGCATCCTTCGCTGCCGGCGTCGAACCTGCGGGAGTTCATCGCATTTCTGAAAAAGCATCCCGGCGAGATGTCGTACGGCTCGACGGGCAACGGTGCGGCGAACCATCTGGCGATGGAATTGCTGCAGTCGATGGCCGGCGTGAAGCTTAATCACGTTCCGTATCGCGGCAGCAGCTTCGCGCTGACCGACGCGATCAACGGCCGCGTCCCCGTGCTGTTCGTGAACCTTTCGCCGGTGAGCGGCCATCTGCAGTCCGGCAAACTGCGCGCGCTGGCGGTCACTTCTCTCAAGCGAACGCCGCTCTTGCCCGGCGTGCCGACCATCGACGAATCAGGTTACCCGGATTACGACATCGTGAACTGGTTCGGCTTTCTCGCGCCTGCCGGCACACCGGACGACATCGTGCGCAAGCTCAATCGCGCAATCACTACCATCGTGGAGTCCGCCGAAATCAAAAAGCGTCTCGCCATTCAAGGTGCCGAATCGCTGACCGCGACGCCCGACGAGATGCGCACCTTCGTCGCGGGCGAAATAGCCAAATGGGGCAAGATCGTGAAATCGACCGGCGCCCGCGTCGAATGATGGATTGAATAACGCGGAGATCCGAGGTTGCGGTTGCAGCGACGGAGATGACCAAGGCTGATTGCGCGACGCGAACGCGGCCGTGTTCACTCGTTCCAGTTGTAGGCGCCGAACCGGTCCTGACCCAGCAGCGTGTAGTAGATACCGATAGTGCCGCGAGTCTGCGTCCTGTCGCCGAACGTCGAAGTCGTGTCGTCGCGCCGTGTCACGACATATTTCAAGGCAATCGCATGCTGCTTGTGCACGCGCATGGTGAACGACGCATCGCCGCGCACGATATTGTCATGTCCGTCCGTCGATCCCGCGCCGAGGCGGCTCACGAAATATTCGCGTCCCGTTAAATCGAGCGACGCTTTTTCGCCGAAGATGAACCGCACCGCCAGCAACGCCTGCGGCGATACGCCGTAGTGGTTGTCATTGGTATTCGCCGCGTCGTTTATCGTGCCGACCGACGTATAGCCGACGCCGAGCGTCGCTGTGCCCTGGACCGCCATCGAACGAGTCGCATTCCACTGGCCGGTCGTGCCGAGCGACAACGCGGTGCTCGATACGCGGAAGAGCTGGGGCGCGAGGTAATCGTAGCTGCCATAGAGGCCCCATATGCCGCGGTAATTCGGCCCCGATTCGTAGTCCTTGCCGAACAGCAGCCCGCGCGAGTTCACGCTTTCCACACTGCTGCCGCTCGCGCCGACGATCTGAAAGCTGAAGTAGTCGAACGGACGCGTATAGGTGTAGCCCGGCTTGCCCGGCAAGCCGTAATCAATCGAGAAATCGAGCAGGCCCTCGTTACGCTCGACGCTTTTCGTGGGACCCAAAGTGTTCTGCGTCGTCGAGCTTACGCCCGTTTGCAGGCGGCTGTAATAGAACGGATGGTGGCTGTCGAATATTTCGCTGAAGCGGTCGCCGAACGCCAGGCGGTTGAAAGCCGTCGGCGGCGATATGACGGCCGCCGCCGCTTCGCGCCACATGCGCGGCGGGCCGTCGCTGTTTTCGAGTATAAGATTGGCCATCCGAAACAGCGGCTCGCCGAGGAAGCTACCGCCGAAGCTCGTCATGATCTGGTCGTTCTTCGACGGCTTGGTGGACTCGCCGGCGATTTCCCATACGAAGCTGCCCGCAAATGCATAGCCGACCGATTCGGCAAAGCCCAGCCCGGACGCGCGGGCAAACCCGTAGTACATGGAGCCTGCATAAGGGTGGCCGAGCTGATTGACGGTGAAGCCGTCGCTGTCGACGACCCACGGCCCGTGCAGATTGTTTCTGATCGTCGACAGGTTGCTGCGGTAATCGCAGCATGCATAGTGGTGGCGGTCGTACTGATTGAGCAGGAACTGAAAGCCGAGGATCTCGAGCGCGGGGATCGCATAGCTTTTTTGCGCCCCCCATTCCGATGCGGTGGCTGGCTTTTCGCTTACGGACGCAGGCGGGATCGCGTTAGCATCCTTCTTCTGGGCCAGCCACAACTCCGGCAGCCTGGGCTCCGCTTCGTCTACGCCGTACGCCAGGCACGGCGCCAACAGCGCCAGCGACGCTTGCAGCAATGCAGCAGCGGCCCTTGCCCGATACCGCGCTGCGGTGCTCGAATGCGCTGAATCCATAGGGCGTGACTCCATGACTCTATTCTTCCTGCACGCTGGACACCAACCTCGACGCCGGACGTAAAAGGGATGGCGCGTGCAAACCTATGACTTTGCGATTGTGCTTGCGCCTTGCTACCCGCTCTGTGCGCTATCCCACATAGAGGTGTTCCGGCGCGGGCACCGTTTCAGAATTGCGGGGAATTTAATCCCGCATTCGCAGCCTAATTTCTGGGGTCTCGGGCCACGCCGCAGCCTCGGGTCGATTCGCCTTACCCACCGTTTCCACCGTTATAATTCGCACCTCACCATGCAATCCAGTCCTGCCAATCCCCGACTCATCCCGGCCCTGTGCGCAACGGCGCTGTGTCTGGCGATGCTGTGCGGCAGCACCGCGGCACAGCCGGGCACAGAGGTGGAAGCGCTCGAAAAAGCGGCGCAGCGCGGCGACGCGACGGCGCTCTACGCGCTCGCCGAAAAATACCGGCGCGGCGAAGAAATCGCGCGCGATATACAAAAGTCCAACTCGCTCTACTGCAAAGCCGCCGCGCGCGGCAGCGTCGATGCGTTGCTTGAACTGGGACTCATATACGCGTCGGGCCGCGAAATGCGCCCGAATGAAGGCGTGGGCGCGCTGCTGATCAACATGGCCGCCGAGCAGGGCAACGAGCGCGCGAAGGAACTTCTCCCGTACATCAGCCGCGGCGCCGGCAGCATGATTCCCGCGTGCATGAGCGACGAGATTGCCGCAATGGCCGCAACGCGCGTAACGCCGGCTGTGCGCAAGGACGTCGAACTGCTGGTCCAGCAGTGGGCGCCGGAGTATGGCGTCGATCCCGCCCTCGTGATGGCTTTGATTGGCGTCGAATCGCGGTTCGATCCGGCCGCCGTATCGCCGAAGAACGCGCAAGGCCTGATGCAGTTGATCCCCGCAACCGCCGCGCGCTTCGGCGTGAAGAACACGTTCAACGCGGTCGACAATCTCAAAGGCGGGCTCGCCTACCTGCGCTGGCTGATGGCTTACTTCAAAGGCGATGTCGAACTGGTGCTCGCGGGTTACAACGCGGGCGAGGAAACCGTCGAGCGCTACCGCGGCGTCCCTCCGTACAAGGAAACGCAGGATTATGTCAGGCAGATCATGAGCCTCTATAAAAAAGCGAGCCATCCGTACCTGGCGGAATTCGCCGCGCCTTCGGCCGCGCTCGGCCGCATCAGACGGATGGATTAGCCGCGCGGCAAAACTAAATCAGTTTCACCAACTGCTTGCCGAAATTCTGTCCGTTCAAGAGCCCGATGAAAGCCGCCGGCGCGTTCTCCAGACCC
>CAZEAX010000365.1:0-5267 GCA_964510405.1 uncultured Streptomyces sp.
TTCGCGCTTGTAGATCGAGCCCGACGGGCAGCTCGCGACGCATGCCGGATTGAGGCAGTGCTCGCAAAGCCGCGGCAAATACATCATGAACGTGTTTTCGAACTGGCCGTAGATGTCCTTCTGGATGTCGTCGAAGTTCTTGTCCTTGCTGCGCTTCGAGAACTCGCCGCCGAGGATTTCCTCCCAGTTCGGGCCCCAGACGATCTTGTCCATCTGCTTGCCGGTGATCAGGCTGCGCGGGCGCGCGGTCGGCGTCGCCTTCATTTCGGGCGCCGACTGCAGATGCCCGTAGTCGAACGTGAAAGGCTCGTAGTAGTCGTCGATCTCGGGCAGATTGGGGTTGGCGAAAATGCGCATCAGCAATTTCCACTTCGCGCCCTGCCGCGGCTCGATTGCGCCGTTGGCCTTGCGCACCCAGCCGCCGTTCCATTTGTCCTGGTTCTCCCACTCCTTCGGGTAGCCGATGCCGGGCTTGGTCTCGACGTTGTTGAACCATGCGTATTCCATGCCGGGCCGCGAGGTCCACACATTTTTACAAGTTACTGAACACGTATGACATCCGATACATTTATCGAGATTGAGCACCATGCTGATTTGAGCGCGGATCTTCATGCGACCTCCCCTTGCGCCTGCACCGGCTTGACCAGTTCATCCGCCACTGGCGTATCGAGCCAGTCGATCTTGTTCATCTTGCGCACCACGACGAATTCGTCGCGGTTGGTGCCGATGGTGCCGTAGTAATTGAACCCGTAGCTGAACTGCGCGTAGCCGCCGATCATGTGCGTGGGCTTCAACACGATGCGCGTCACCGAGTTGTGAATGCCGCCGCGCGCGCCGGTAATTTCGGAGCCCGGCGTGTTCACGATCTTTTCCTGCGCGTGGTACATCATCACCATGCCGGGGTTGACGCGCTGGCTCACCACGGCGCGCGCCGCTATCGCGCCGTTCAGGTTGAAAAGTTCGATCCAGTCGTTATCGACGATGCCGGCGCGCTTCGCGTCGTCTTCGCTGATCCACACGCACGGCCCGCCGCGACTCAACGTGAGCATCAGCAGGTTATCGGTGTACGTCGAGTGAATACCCCACTTCTGGTGCGGCGTGATGAAGTTAAGCGCGATCTCCGGATTGCCGTTGGGCTTGATGCCGTGAATGCCGGCAGTCGTCTTCAGGTCTACCGGCGGCCGGTAGCTCGAGAAGCCTTCGCCGAAAGCGCGCATCCACGGGTGGTCCATGTAGAACTGCTGGCGGCCGGTCAGCGTGCGCCACGGGATCATTTCGTGCACGTTGGTGTAGCCGGCGTTGTACGAGACCGTCTCGCTCTCGATGCCGCTCCACGTCGGTGAACTGATGATTTTGCGCGGCTGCGCCTGAATGTCGCGGAAACGGATCTTCTCGTCTTCGCGATGGATCGCCAGATGCGTGTGATCGAGTCCGGTCTGCTTGCCCAGCGCCTGCCACGCCTTGACCGCCACGTGGCCGTTGGTCTCTGGCGCGAGCATCAGTACGACTTCTGCTGCATCGATGTCGGTTTCGATCTTCGGCATGCCATGGGTAACACCCGCGGCGGTAACGAGGCCGCTCAGTTCACCGAGCTGCTTCACTTCGGTCTGCGTGTTCCACGCGATGCCCTTGCCGCCGTTGCCGGCCTTGTCCATCAACGGTCCCAGCGCGGTAAAGCGCTTGTACACGTTCGGATAGTCGCGCTCCACGACCTGCATGTTCGGCGCGGTCTTGCCGGGAACCAGCTCGCACTCGCCGCGTTTCCAATCCTTGACTTCAAAAGGCTGGGCCAACTCCGACGGGCTGTCGTGCATCAGCGGCGTCAGCACCAGTTCTTTCTCCACGCCGAGATGGCCGACGCACACTTCGCTGAACTTCTGCGCGAAGCCCTTGTAAATGTCCCAGTCGCTGCGCGACTGCCACGCCGGGTCCACCGCGGTCGACAGCGGATGAATGAACGGGTGCATGTCGCTGGTGTTGAGATCGTTCTTCTCGTACCACGTCGCGGTCGGCAGCACGATGTCGCTGTAAAGGCACGTCGTGCTCATGCGGAAGTCGAGCGTGACGAGCAAATCGAGCTTGCCCTCGGGCGCATGCTCGTGCCATACGACTTCGGTCGGCTTCGCTTCGTCGCGCCCCAGGTCCTTGCCCTGCACTCCGTGACTGGTGCCGAGCAGATGTTTCAGAAAATATTCATGGCCCTTGCCCGATGAGCCGAGTATGTTCGAACGCCACACGAACATGTTGCGCGGCCAGTTGTCGGGATGGTCCGGGTCGGTGCAGCTCATTTTCAGCGAGCCGTCCTTCAGCGCCTTCACTGCGTAATCCTTGGGATCGCTGCCTGCGGCCTGTGCATCGCGCACCACCTGCAGCGGATTGGTCTGCAGCTGCGGCGCGCTCGGTAGCCAGCCCATGCGCTCGGCGCGCACGTTGTAGTCGATCATGCTGCCGCCGTAGAGTTGCTTGTCGGCGAGCGGCGAAATGACTTCCTCCATGCCGAGCTTCTCGTAGCGCCACTGGTCGGTGTGCGCGTAGAAGAAACTGGTGCTGTTCATCTGGCGCGGCGGGCGGATCCAGTCGAGCGCGAAGGCGAGCGCGGTCCAGCCGGTTTGCGGCCGCAATTTTTCCTGACCAACGTAATGCGCCCAGCCGCCGCCGCTCTGGCCGATGCAGCCGCACATCATCAGCATGTTGATGACGCCGCGGTAATTCATGTCGCTGTGATACCAGTGGTTCATCGCGGCGCCGATGATCACCATCGACTTGCCATGCGTTTTGTGCGCATTTTCGGCAAACTGCCTCGCCACCGTGATCAACTGCGCGCGCGGCGTGCCGGTAATGCGTTCCTGCCACGCCGGCGTGTAGGGCGTATCGTCGTCGAAGTCTTTCGCGGCAAGTTCGCCGGGCAGGCCGCGGGCCACGCCGTAGTTCGCGACTTGCAGATCGAACACCGTCGCGACGAGCGCTTCGCCTTTGCCGAGCGAAATGCGCTGTACGGGGACGGTGCGCACGAGCACATCGCCATTCTCGCCTTTGAGCACGTTGTTCGGAAAATGCTCGCTTTCGATGCCGCCGAAATACGGGAAACCGATTTTCGCGGTATTGCGGCCCGCTTCATTGCCTTCGAGCACCGACAGCCTGAGTTTCACGTTGCTGCCGTGTTGAGCTTCCTTCGCTTCGAGGTTCCACTGGCCCTGGTCGGCACGGCCGTCCGGGCCCCAGCGGAAACCGATGGCGCCATTCGGCAGCACCACTTTGCCTGTCTCATCGAGCGCGACCGTCTTCCACTCCGGATTGTTCGCGGCACCGAGCTTGTCGTCGAAGTCCGAAGCGCGCACGTAGCGGTCGGGCACCATGATCTTTTCGCCGCTCGGCAAGGTGTGCTCCTTCAACATCACCAGCATCGGCATGTCGGTGTAGCGGCGCACGTAGTCGTCAAAATATGCGCTACGCTCACGGCCTGCGTCCGGGAAATAGAACTCCTTCAGGATCACATGCCCCATCGCCATTGCGACCGCGGCGTCCGTGCCCTGCTTCGGATGCATCCAGATGTCGGCGAGCTTCGCGACCTCGGAATAATCGGTCGTCACAGCGACCGTCTTGGCGCCCTTGTAACGCACCTCGGTGAAAAAGTGGGCGTCCGGCGTGCGCGTTTGCGGCACGTTGGAGCCCCACGCGATGATGAAACTCGAGTTGTACCAATCTGCCGATTCGGGCACGTCGGTCTGTTCGCCCCAGACTTGCGGGCTCGACGGCGGCAGATCGCAATACCAGTCGTAAAAGCTCATGCACACCCCGCCGATCAGGCTCAGGTAACGCGAGCCCGCGGCGTAACTCACCATCGACATCGCGGGAATCGGCGAAAATCCGATCACGCGGTCCGGACCGTGCTTCTTGATGGTGTAGACGTTCGCCGCCGCGACGATCTCGTTGACTTCGTCCCAGCTCGAGCGCACGAAGCCGCCGAGCCCGCGAATTTTTTGATAATCGCGGCGCTTGGCGTCGTCTTCGACAATCGACGCCCACGCGGCGACCGGATCGTGCGTGAGGCGCGCCTCGCGCCAGCTTTTGAGCAGCCGGCCGCGCACCAGAGGGTACTTAACGCGGTTGGCGCTATAGAGATACCAGCTGTAGCTCGCGCCGCGCGCGCAGCCGCGCGGCTCGTGATTGGGCATGTCCCAGCGCGTGCGCGGATAATCGGTCTGCTGGGTTTCCCACGTGACGATGCCGCCTTTCACGTAGATCTTCCACGAACACGAACCGGTGCAGTTGACACCGTGCGTCGAGCGCACGATTTTGTCGTGGGCCCAGCGGTTTCGATACGCGTCCTCCCACGTGCGGTCTTCGCCGGTGACGACACCGTGACCGCCGGCAAACGCTTCCCGCGGCTGAGCAAAGTAGTTGAGTCGGTCGAGGAAATGGCTCATGAATCAGTTCTCCGGAAATTCGCGGCTCAGGGATTCTTCACGTACGCATTGGCGCGCAGGTAGAACCACCAGTTGAGGACCAGGCAGACGGCGTAGAACAACGCGAAACCATACATCGCGAACTGCGGCGTACCCGCCGTGATTTGCGCACCGATAACTACCGGGGCAATGAAAGCGCCGTACGCGGCGATCGCCGACGTCCAGCCCAGCACCGGGCCGGCCTGCGTGCGGTCGAATATCACGCCGATGCTGCGGAAGGTCGAACCATTGCCGATGCCGCTGGCGAAGAACAACAGCATGAACAGGCCCAGGAACATCGGAAAATGCGTCTCGGGCGTGGCCGAGCCATAGGCCTGCATCATCACATAGCCCACCGCGGCCGAGGCGACCACCATGACCGCCGAGATGATCTGCGTCACGATCGAACCGCCGACCTTGTCGGAGATCCAGCCGCCGAGCGGCCGCACTGCGGCACCGATGAAGGGGCCGATCCACGCGTAAGCCAGAACGCTCGGCGCATTCGGATTGTTCAGCGTGTGTCGCATCACCCCGTTGGCGTCGGGAACGTGGCTCACGCCGAAAATCACCTTCATCGACAGCGGCAGCGCCATCGAGAAGCCGATGAACGAGCCGAACGTTACTATGTACAACGCCGTCATCGCCCAGGTGTGTTTGTTGCGGAAGATCTGGAACTGCTTGCTGACACCCTCCTTCATCGGACCGAACGCCGCGAGCTTCATCACCGTCAGCGCGCTCACGATGTCGAGCGGAATCGCCACCCACATGCTGATGAGGCCGAGACCGGTCGGCTTCGGCAGATACAGGTAAAGGCAAAAAATG
>CAZEAX010000366.1:0-5251 GCA_964510405.1 uncultured Streptomyces sp.
CTCCGCAACCACGCGCGGTGGCTGTCCAGGAAAGGCGCGGCCCAATTCACGCGCGACGAGCGCGCCGTTCATCATCAACGCATTAATGCGCTTGAGGTCGCGGCGCGAGCGCACGGCGCGAGCGTCGCTGGCCGGCAGGTCGTCCAGCCACTCGGGTTCTATCGTGCGCACCAGGGGCATACCCGTGCCGCTACGCCACCTTGAGCAATGCGCCGTGACAACTGAAGCCGGCGCCGAACGACGACATCCACCACCAGCCGCCGGGTGCGCCGCCGGCAAGCGCTGCCTGCAACGCAAAATAAACTGACGGACTGCTCAGGTTCCCGAATTCGCTGAGAATCCCGCTGCTCCATCTGACGTCGGCTGCCGAAAGTTGAATGCTCTCGCGCAAGGCTTCAATAACCTTGCGCCCACCCGCGTGCCAGATCCAGGTGGCGATATCGCGGTTCGACATGCCCTGCCCGCCCAGCACGTCGTCCAGCACGATGGCTGCGTGTTGGGCGGCCAGTCGCGGTACCTGCGGCGTCAGAATGTTGCGCAGCAGTCCCATCTTATATTCGAAGCGCAGCGCGTCGCGCTCGGCCGGATTGTGCATGGATCCCGCCGCCTTCCATTCGATGCGACGCTGCGCGCTACCGGGTTCCGCGGTGAGTACCGCCGCACCGGCGCCATCGCCGAACAAACAGGCGCTGATCAAAACGCCCGGATCGTTGTCGATATAAAACGCCGCGCTGCAGACTTCGACGCAGATCGACAGCACATTCTTGTGGCCGCCCGCATGCAACAGCGCATTGGCCGTGCGCAAATTGGGTATTGCCACACCGCAGCCCTGCCCGACCAGATCCAGTGCCAGCACATCTGCCCTGAGACCCAGCATTTCGCCGATATAACTGGTGAGGCCAGGGCACAAGTAACCGGTGCATGTACTGATCACGACTGCATCGATGGCATCCGGACGCAGTCCCGCCTCACGCAAAGCCCGCGTTGCAGCCTCGCCGGCCAGCGCCGGCGCGTGCCGTGCAAAACGCCGGTGCAGGATGTCGGGGTCGATGGCGAAAACCTCGGGCAGCGTATCCAGCGCGAGCGAGCGCGTGCGAATGCCGTTGTCGTGCAGCAGGACCCGTTGCAATGTCGTGCGCGCGCGACGGTCGAGTTGCGCATACTGAGGGGCCGCCTGGAACGCGGCCCAGCACTCAGCCTGCGTATAACGCTGCGGCGGTGTCGCCGTGCCCAGTCCGGTAATAAACATGGTATGGCCTTGTTACGTTCGTCGACGGCGCCGCACCGACGTGAGCATTCTACGGCTGGTATGCGAAAAAAGGCCCCCGGGAAAATTGGATTTTGCCGGGGGCCCGGACTCGCCGATTTTCTTCAGGGAGGAAAAGAATAGGCGGGTACCGGTGCCTATTATCCGCACCGGAACGCAGCCATCTGTGCGTTATCGAACATAGTGAACTCCGGCGGGGAATGCGCAATTCCGATCGCCTGCACGTCGGCCCCTGCTCAATTGACTACACCGCAGGCAGAGAAATGATGGCGAAACGAAATCCGGCCGGGCCCGATAAACAAGGCCCGGCCGGAATGCCGCGACGCTATCATTACGACGGGAATTACAGGCGGTAGACGCGGCCGCCTTCCACCCGCACCCGGTCGCCGGTGCGCATGTCGCTGATGTCGTCCTGACGGATGACTTCGGTGGCGCCATTGTCATAGCGCACGGTGACGCGGAAAGTCTCATTGGCGCCGCGCGTGCGCTGCTGGACCTGGTTGCCGGCGACCGCGCCGCCGACACCGCCGATAATCGTCGCCGCGGTCTGGCCGCTGCCGCCGCCGATCTGATGCCCGATCAGGCCGCCGGCGATGCCGCCGATGATCGTGCCGGCAATATTGTTGCTGTCACCTTTTCGGATCACCTCGATGCGGTCGACTACGCCCTGCCGGTACGCCGGCGAATCGTACGGGCGCGACGGCTGGTCCGCGCACCCGGCCAGCAAAATCGCGATGGCCGCGAGACCCATCGCCAGTAATCGTGTGGTTTTCATTTTTTTGCACTCCTCTAATAGAAAAAAATTACGTTGCCGTCAGTCTCCCAGTCGGGAGTTCCTTACACATACAGCCGTTTGACCATCGACCGGATTCGCAGTTCCTGCGTTTCTCACGCCGTTACGATACACTTGTCCGGCCGCACAGCGTCACTTCCTGGTGTCGTCGCTGTTCGTCACGGCCCGCACGCCCGCACGCGCGACATCGACCGTGCCGCCCACGACATTCGCCCCGACCTTGACGACGGTTGCGGCAACAGTGACCGCTGCATCCGCAACGGCGACCACTGCGCAGCCACCTGCCGACACTGCGAGCAACAAACCGCCGGCTGCAAACGCGAGACGCGCACCTGTATTTGCCGTTGGCGGAGTCAAGCCATCCAGACTGACCGGCGGTAAACGCGCCGCAACCATCACGGAAGCGTAATCGGGACCACGATATTCAGGCTCGCCGGCGCCGGCTGCGCGTACACGGGCTGCGGCACAAAAACGGGGGTTGCCACCGCGTAACCGCGCGGCGCGTGCTCATAAACGCGATAGTCGTGATGCCGCGCATACTCATAGTGGCGCTCGCGCTCCGATTCACGATGATCGCGGCGCATATCGTGCCGGTAATCGCGGTGATCGTCCCGATAATCGCGGTCGTCCCGATGTTGGGCGGACGCGACGGGCGCCACCGCAACCAGCGCGGCCGCTAATGACAATGCAAACAGGTTGCGGTTAAGCATGAATGGTCTCCTTGGCTGCGTGAATTCGATTGCCTTCATCGACGCCACCGACGTTACGCGCAGCGGTCATGCCGCGCCCAGCAGACTTACAAGGAATTACACCGACTTACAAATGGTCACAATTATTCAATCGCCGGCATTTTCAATGCGGGCTCGCTTGACGGCGGCGCGGGCAACGCCGAAACTTGTGCCCACAAATCAACGGTCCCCGCCATGCATGAGGGCCGCCATCACACACGAGTATTCAGTTGTCCAGATTGCGCCTAACACTCTGCCTGGTCATTTTGTTTGCGCCCTGCCTCTTCGCGCGCGCGCAAACTTATCCGGCCAAGCCGGTCCGCATGATCGTCGGCTTCGCGCCGGGCGGCGGCACCGACGCCACCGCGCGCGAGATCGCGCAACCGCTCGCGGACCGGCTCGGCCAGCGCTTGATCGTCGACAACCGGCCCGGCGCGGACGGCGTGCTCGGCACCGACATCGCCGCCAAATCGCCGCCCGACGGCTATACGGTCCTGATGGTCAATTCAGGCCATACCGTCAATCCCGGCATGTACAAGAAGCTGCCGTACGACACGCTGCGCGATTTCGCGCCGGTCACGCTGGTCGCGATGATCGCGAACCTGCTCGTCGTGCATCCGTCGCTGCCGGCAAAATCGCTGCCTGAATTCGTGCGTCTCGCCAAAGCGCGACCGGGCACGATCAACTACGCATCGGGCGGTTATGGCTCGAGCGCGCATCTCGCCGTCGAGCTGTTCAAAAAATACACGCATACCGAACTCGTGCATGTTCCGTACAAGAGCGGCGGACTCGTCGCCACCGCATTGCTCGCGGGCGAAGTCGACGTTTCGTTCAACACCATACCTTCGCTGATCACCTACGTGAAAGCCGGGCGCCTGCGCGCGCTCGGCGTCTCGACGCCGCAGCGCTCGCTGAGCCTGCCGACGGTGCCGACCATCGCCGAACAGGGATACCCGGGCTTTTCGGCAAGCGGCCTCGCGGGGCTCGTGGCGCCCGCAGGCACGCCGCCGGATGCGATCGACAGAATACAAAAAGACGTTGCCGTGCTCCTAAAGCAACCGGCGATCGTCGAACGCTTCGTCACGCTGGGTTTGGAGCCCGTCGGCAACACGCCCGCAGAGTTCGACAAGTTCATCCGCAGCGACATGGAAAAATGGACCCAGCTCACACGCGAGCTGAAAATCAACTTGCAGTAAGGAGTATTCGTCATGGAAAAACTCGCAGTCGTGAGCCCGCTCGGGCTCGCAGTCGTCAAATCGAGCGGCAGCGCACCGCGCCTCGATACGCTCGCCGGCAAAACGATCGGCGAAGTGTGGAACGGCGTATTCAAGGGCAATTTCACGTTTCCGGTCCTGCGCAAGATGCTGCAGCAGAAATATCCGGATCTTAAAATCATTCCGTACACCGAATTTCCGCACGCGCCGCATAGCGACAATCCCGCGCGTCAGAAAGAACTCGCGGACGAAGTCGTCGCCATCGCGAAACGAGAGGGCTGCGATGCGTTGATCACCGGCAACGGCGCCTGAGGCAACTGCGCTCCGGCCGCGGCGCGGCCGGCTACTGCAGCAGAGCAGGCGGGCCTGCCGACGGTCGTCATTACGACGTCCGGCTTTTCGGTGCTGGCACGCTTCACGGGCAAAGCCGGCGGAGTCGACGATTTGCACATTGCCGAATATCCGGGCCCGCTCGGCATTCATGAAGCGCAGGAGATCGAAAAAAACATCGCGAACGTGCTCGTCGAGCGTATCGTGACGGGACTCACTTCGACCACCACCGCGGGCACCAGGACGGGAAGCGCGGCGTCGCGCGATCCTCGCGCCATCGTCTTCACCGGCACGGCGGAAGAAGTCGACCGCCATTTTCTCGCGCAGGAATGGAGCGACGGCCTGCCGGTTGTCGCGCCCACGCTCGAACGCGTCGAGTGTTTCCTTCGCTATACCGACCGCAAACCCGATGAAGAGATTGCGATTCTTCCGTCCGCCAATCTGCGCGCCACACCGTGGAATATCGCAGTGAACGGCGTGATGGCCGGTTGCCGCCCCGAGCACATGCCGCTGTTGATCGCCGCAGTTGAAGCGCTCGCGGATCCCGAATGCAGGCTGGCGAGCATCGGCAGCTCGTCCGGCATTTTTCCGTACGTGCTCGTCAATGGGCCGCTCGCGCGTGAACTCGGCTTCGAGCACGGCGCGCAACTCGTCTCGCGCGGCGCGAATCCCGCACTCGGCCGCGCGGTCGCGCTCATCGTCAGGAACATCGCGGGCTTTCGTCCCGGCGCGAGCTACATGGGCACGTTCGGCTATCCGCTCGGCTTCGCGCTCGCCGAAAGCGAAGCGGATTCGCCATGGGAACCGTTCCACGCCGGCCAGGGGTTTGACCGCACGGCAAGCACCGTGACGATAGGCGTGACGAACAACTGGGGACCGTCGCCCGCCGCCTACAGCGCTGCGGGACAAAACGGCGCGC
>CAZEAX010000367.1:0-5248 GCA_964510405.1 uncultured Streptomyces sp.
GTAGATGACGCCACCGGGAGCGAGTTTGGCGCGGGTGCCGCCTATATTGATATAGGGCAGCGGATACTGTTCCTGGCCGATGGTCGCGCGCTTGGCATTCGCGGGCAGCGTGCGAAACTGCGCATAGGCCGAGCCAGCCGCAACCATGAGCACGGCCAGCACGCAGGGCAGCAGTTTTCGTAAGACCTCGATCAGGTGCTTCAAGCGGAATCTAAACCCTTTTAAATCAGATGGCTGCATTATAACCGAGTCGGCATCACCGAGGTTGGGGCCGCGCATTATTCGGAAATGATCACGCCGCGCTTACGATGGCCCAGACCATAGTGCTGGACGCCGGCGAAAGAGAAAAGGGCCTGCGGTTTCGCAAGCCCTTTTCCGTCCATATTGGTGGTGATGGGTGGAATTGAACCACCGACCTTGGCGTTATGAGTGCCACGCTCTAACCGACTGAGCTACATCACCAAAACGTGAATTTTCGTTGCCCCGGGCGGACCAGTCAATCGACCGCGCGCAACGCCTGCCAAAACCTGACATTTACGCCATCCAGCGCGTTTTGTTCATGTCGGGCACTCGCAGTGAAGGCGCCGGAGTCTAGATTTCGACCCCTGATTTGTCAAGATTTCCCGTTTATCGCCGGGCGCTGACCGCCGGGCGGCGCATTTTGCGGACTTGCGTCTGCGCCATTAAACTGCGCCTTCCTGTTGTGATGATCGATAGCTATGGATTTTGACGTCATTGTCGTTGGCGCGGGCTTGGTCGGCGCGAGTTTCGCGCTGGCGCTTGATGGCGCCGGATTGCGGATTGCGGTCGTTGATACGCACGTCCCGCAGACGGCGAGCGACCCAGTCGATTGGGACAGCCGCATCTATGCCATCAGCCCCGGCGGCGTCGCGTTTATGCAGGAGTGCGGCGCGTGGGACAAGCTTGACGCCGCGCGGCTGTGTCCGGTCGAAGATATGCAGGTCTTTGGCGACGATGAAATTTCCGCACTCGATTTCGGCGCGTATGCCGCCGGCCTGCGCGAACTCGCTGTGATCGCCGAGAATCGCGAGTTGCAACGCGTGTTGTGGCAGGAGCTCGGTTGTGCGGAACATGTCGAGGTTTTCGCGCCCGCGGCTTGCCGCGAACTGACTTTCGAGCCTGACGCGGCGCTGCTTGCATTGGCGGACGGACGCACACTGCGCGCGCGCTTGATCGTCGGTGCCGACGGCGCGGAATCGTGGGTGCGCACGCAGGCCGGAATCGAAGTCGCCGCGCGACCGTACGCGCAGACGGCCGTGGTGGCCAATTTCACGACCGCGCTGCCGCATCACGGCGTCGCGACGCAGTGGTTTCAACGCAACGGCATACTGGCTTTGCTGCCGCTGCCGGGTGAGCGAGTGTCCATGGTGTGGTCGACCGCCACCGGGCACGCCGATGAGCTGCTCGCGCAGAGCGCCGACGGACTCGCCGCGGAAGTCACCGCGGCGGCACACGGCAAATTCGGCGAGTTGCGGGTGATTACGCCGGCGGCGGCGTTTCCGCTGCGGATACAACGCGTGCGGCGCCTGGTGATGCCGCGCCTGGCTTTGATCGGCGATGCTGCGCATAATGTGCATCCGCTCGCCGGGCAGGGCGTGAATCTCGGATTTCGCGACGCACGCGAGTTGGCGCAGGTATTGGCGGGGCGCGGGGCGCAGAGCGACTGCGGCGATTTCCCGCTGCTGCGGCGTTACGAGCGCGCACGCAAGGAAGACATCGCTACCATGCAGTTCACCACGGATACGTTGCAGAGGCTGTTCAATAATGACGACGCGAGGCTTGCGAAGCTGCGCAACTTCGGGCTGCGGCTGGTGAATCGGCAGTCCCGGCTCAAGAACCTTTTAGTGCGTCACGCGGTCGGATAGTGTGCGCTTCGAAATCACCCCCCTTAAGGAACATCATGCATAAAGCCCTTTCAACAGTTGTATTCCTGGCGCTGGCATGCGCCGCTTTCGGCGCCGCCGCGAGCGAGGCGACCGTCAAAGCCGCGCTGCTGAAGAAGTATCCGGAAATACCGGTCGAGAGCGTGATCAAGACGCCGTTGCCCGGCATTTACGAGGTGTTCTCCAACGGCCAGATGATTTATACCGACGAGCAGGCCGCGTATATTTTCATCGATGCGAAGCTGATCGACACCGAGAAAAAACTCAACCTGACCGAAGAGCGCATGAGCAAGCTCACCGCGATCCGCTTCGACCAGTTGCCGCTCAATCTCGCGGTCAAGAAAGTCAAAGGCAAGGGTACGCGCAAGCTCGCCTATTTCGGCGACCCGAATTGCGGCTATTGCAAAAAATTCGAGCAGGACCTGACCAATATCAAGGATGTGACGATCTACGTATTCCTCTACCCGGTGTTGGGCCAGGATTCGGTCGAAAAGGCGAAGTCGATCTGGTGTTCCAAAGACAAAATCAAGGCGTGGGATGATCAACTGGTCAACGGCATTGCACCAACCGCCCCGGGCACCTGCGACACGTCGGCGATCGACAAGACGCTCGCGTTCGGCAAGCAGAAAAATATTACCGGCACGCCGACCATGTTCTTCGTCGACGGCCAGCGCGTGCCCGGCGCGATTCCCGGCGAAATGATCGAGCAGCGTCTCGCCGCCGCTAAATAGCGGCAGCGGTCCGCGTGAAATCCGGCGCGCTGGCGATACGGATGGACGCAGCAGAGACATTGTTCCGGATCCCGGTGCCGGCGTTCGATTCCGTATCGACCCGGGCGTGGATGCGCCTGATCAAAGCGGTGGTGCTGTCATTCATACTGCACCTGGCGCTGCTCATCGGAATACCGGTGAACCCGACCGGCGGTGTCCCGCAAATGGTTACCACCATCACCGCGCGGCTCGTACCCGCCGCTGCGGACAACGAGCCGGTCACCGAAAGCGCGGCCTTGGTACCCGATGTCGCGCCCGCGCCGAGCGTGGACAAACCGCAAAAATCGGCGGACGCAAAGGCCGAAATCAAGCCCGACCCCGTGCGCACAATCGAACGGCCGGCGTCGTCGCCGGCGAGCGGCATCGAGGTGCCGTTCATACGCGACCCGACTTATTACCCGGCGAAACAACTCGACGTCTATCCGCAACCGCTGGGCGAGATCCGGCTCGATTATCCGGAGTCCGCGGCCAGCGCAAAAGTCGACGGGCGTCTGCTGGTGCTCTTGCTGATCGACGAATTCGGCATGGTCAACGATGCGTCTATCGTCGAATCGCAACCGCAGGGATATTTTGAAGACGCCGCCTTGGCGGTATTCCGTGCCGCGCGGTTTTCTCCCGCACAAAAGCAGGGGCACGCGGTGAAAAGCCGCGTGTTGCTGCAGGTCAAATATCTATACGGTCAATCCGCCGGCGCGATGCACTAGTTCGCAGCGGGTAACGCATAACCGTTTGGCAGCAGCACCCACATCTTGCCGTTCTGGCGCATGCGGCCCGCGAGCGACGCAGCTTCTTCGCCGAATCCCCAGAAAAAATCCGCACGCACCGCGCCGCGAATTGCGCCGCCGGTATCCTGCGCGAGCATCAGGCGGTTGAGCGGCTGGCGCGCATTCGGCATGGTCGTTGAGAGAAACACCGGCGCACCCAATGGTATGTAGCGCGTGTCTACCGCAATGCTGCGCCGCGCGGTCAGCGGCACACCCAGCGCGCCGAGCGGGCCGGGCAAGTCGCGCGGCATTTCGCGGAAGAACACATAGCTCGCGTTATAGTTGAGCAGCTCCTGCAATTTCCCGGGATTCTGTTTGGCCCACGCCTTGATGCCCTGCATCGACGCTTTTTCGAGCGGCAGATCGCCGCGGTCGACGAGCAGCCGGCCGATCGAACGATAGGGATAGCCGTTCTGATCGGCATAACCGAGCATGATGGTGTCCGTGCCGTCGAGCTTGACGCGGCCCGAGCCCTGGACCTGCATGAAGAAGAGTTCGACTGAATCCTCGACCCATACGATTTCCTTGCCTGTCACAGGGGCGCTGCCGTTTTCGATTTGCGCGCGGTTGAAGTACGGGACCACGCGCCTGCCGTCGACGCGGCCGCGCAGCCGCAGGGTTTTGAGTTCGGGATAGGCTTCGCCGAGATCGATCACGAGCAGATCGTCGGGCACGCCGTAGACCGGGACGTGGTAGCGGGCGCTGCGCTTGCGGCTGCCATTCAGCAACGGTTCGTAGTAACCGGTAACGAGGCCGCTGTCGGTGCCGTCGGGATTGACGACCTGGTACGGCGTGAAGTTGGTTTCGAAGAAACGCACGACCGTTTCGCGCGACGGGTCCTCCAGTGCCGCGGCAACACTGCACGCCGATTGCCACGCGGCCTGATTCTTGAGCGCGCCGCAGCTCGCGATAAACGCGCTCCATGCGAGTTGCGGATTGTCATCGCGCCAGTTAGCAACGGCATCCCACCCCGTCGCGTGCAACGGGCTGACGGCGACGGGTGGTTTCGGCGCAGGCGTTTCTGCTGTCGGCGCAGGCACGGGAACCGACGGCGCTGGAACGGGCGCGGTCGGTTTGCCCGGCACGATCGTTTCGCACGCGGCGAGCAGCATCAGCGCGGTCACGGCGAGGCTGCGGAGTATCATCATGGAACGGATGCGACGCACGATGCGCCGAAGTATATAACACCGAAAGTTGATGAGACAGGCTCTATATGATTTGGTTTCTGCTCGAAGCGGGCGCCGCGCTCGCGTTGTTGATATTCATCGTGTGGTGGACGTGGCCGAAAAAGCCGCCCGATCATCACGGCGATTGACGGGCATTCTTGCGCACTGCTCGCGCGCTTTGTTCGTCAGTGCAGCACGCGCGGAATTGACAGCGTGAATTCCGGTATTGTCGCCTCGAACTGCAGGCCGTCGTCGCCGACCATCTGATAAGTGCCGCGCATGGTGCCCACCGGCGTCGCAAGCGCGGTGCCGCTCGTGTATTCGAAACTCTGGTCCGGCCGCAAAGTAGGCTGCTCGCCGACCACGCCGAGCCCGCGCACTTCCTGCAACTGGTTGTTGGCGTCGGTGATGATCCAGTGGCGGCTGATCAACTGCGCCGCGACCGTGCCGGTATTCTTGAGCGTGATCGTGTAAGCGAAAACGTAACGGCCGCGTTCGATGTCCGACTGTTCGGGCACGTAAGTCGTGCGCGTCGTTATGGTGATCTCGTATTTTTTATCGGTGGCCATGGGTGTTGTTCGGCTGTGCATAGTGCCGGGCCCATTGCACACTATTTTGGCCGCGGCGGCAACCGAGCATGCATC
>CAZEAX010000368.1:0-5247 GCA_964510405.1 uncultured Streptomyces sp.
CGACGCCGCGTTGCAATATCTCCTCGAACGTCGGAGTGTTTGCCGCATATTCCTGCCGGTGCTGGCGGGGCCGGATCAACTGCACCTGGTGCTGGCGCTGCTGCAAGCCGGCGACCATGCGGCTGATCGTCATCGCGACGCCGTTGATTTCAGGCGGATAGGTTTCGGTGACCACGGCAACGCGCAGTATCCTGCGCGCGGTCGGCAGTTGCTGGCAGATGATTTGCCCGCTGTCCATGGCGCGCATGATGCCGCTGCACCAAGAAATTTTGATTAAGGATTTGTGATGATTTCGTGACGCCGGACGTTGCCGTCAGCCGAATATCACGAGCAGCCACACGACGGGGACGTTGATCAGTGAGAGCATGACTGCCGCGCTGCCGAGGTCCTTGGCGCGTTTGGCGAGCGAGTGATCCTCGAGCGACACGCGGTCGGTGACCGCCTCGATGCCCGAGTTGAGCAGTTCCACGATCATTACGAGCAGCACGCTCGCAATCATCTGGCCCTTGGCGGGGCCGCCGACCGGCAGGTTCAGCGCGATCGGGATCAGCACGAACGCCAGGAAGACTTCCTGGCGGAAGGCGTCCTCGTGGCGGAACGCGGCGGCGAATCCGTCGAACGAATACAGCATCGCATTCCAGATGCGCTTGAAGCCGGTCTTGCCCTTGTATGGACTTTCCATGGATCGCATCGCCCCCGCAGTTAAATTCCCGCAACGTAGGCGTGCAAGATGACATTCGTATTACAGCGGCGCGTGTCCGGCGCGTCCGGGCGGTAAAATCAAAACATGGCAGACGTGATCGATTACGAATCCGGCATCAGCGCGATCGACTCGGGTTATCAGCGGCCGGCACTCGATGCCATCCACCTGATCGTCGAGGGCGGACGCGCCGCTATCGTCGATACCGGCGTCAACAGCTCGGTGCCGCGCGTGCTCGCAGCATTGCGTGCAAAGGGCATCGCGCCCGCGCAAGTCGATTACGTGGTGCTGACCCATATTCATCTCGACCACGCGGGCGGCGCCGGGTTGCTGCTGAGTAAACTGCCTGACGCGATGCTGACGGTGCATCCGCGCGGCGCGCGTCACGTGATCGATCCGTCGAAGCTGATCGCGAGCACCGAGGCGGTGTATGGCAAAGACGCGATGGCGCGCACGTACGGGACAATCGTACCGGTGCCGCGGGAGCGCGTGATCGAAACGCCGCACGGCGCATCGATAAGTTTGAACGGCCGCGAATTGGCGTTTTACGATACGCCGGGCCACGCGCGGCATCACGTGTGCATGCTCGACGCGAAATCCGGGCACCTGTTCGCGGGCGATACGTTCGGGCTCTCCTACCGCGAGCTCGACCACGCCGGCCGCCAATTCATTTTTCCGACGACGAGCCCGACGCAATTCGATCCGGACGCGGCGCACCGGTCGCTTGATTTGATCGCCGGATTGCGGCCCGGCGCGATTTACGTGACGCACTACAGCCAGGTGCGCGAGATCGCGCGTCTGACCGACGACATGCACCGGCTGATCGCCGCGCACGAAGCGCTCGCGCGCGCGGAACGCAGCGCCGGCAGAAATCGCCACGCGCGCCTCAAGGCCGGCGTGACCGCTATAGTGTTGAATGAAGCGCAGCGCTACGGCTGGCCGCTTGCGCGAGAAAAAGTGCTGGAAGTTTTTGCCGGCGACATCGAACTCAACGCGCAGGGGCTCGCAATCTGGCTTGAAGAACTGAAACCGGCTTGATTGCGCGCGTACGCTGCGACTATGCGGCAGCTGCGCCCGGCAGCAGCGCGATCGCCGCTTCGTAACTTGCCAGCACCGCATCCTGGCCGGAGACGGTGGTTTTGAGGTCGCTCAGCAAGCCGTCATGCAGGCCGTAAATCCAGCCGTGCACGCTCAATTCCTGACCCCGTTCCCACGCGTCTCGCGCAATCGAGGTCTGGCACACGTTGACCACCTGTTCAATGACGTTCAATTCGCACAGCCGCGCGCTGCGCCGCGCAATGTCGGCCGGCAGCGGCAGGCGGCGCTCGTGTTTTTCGCGCACGTCCTGCACGTGACGCAGCCAGTTGTCGCTCAGTCCGAGGCGGTCGCCGCGCACGATCGCCTCGACGCCGCTGCAGCCGTAATGTCCGCACACGATGATATGGCGGACCTTCAACACCTCCACGGCGAACTGGATCACCGACAGGCAATTCAAGTCCGTATGCACGACGACGTTGGCGACGTTGCGATGAACGAACAATTCGCCGGGCAGCAGATCGACGATTTCGTTCGCCGGCACGCGGCTGTCGGAACAGCCGATCCACAGGTATTCAGGCGATTGCTGGCGCGACAGCTTTTTGAAGAACTCGGGGTCCTGGCGCTGGATGCGCGCGGCCCACGCGCGGTTGCTCTCGAATAAATGACTGAGGGTTTTCATTTGCGGGTTGGTGTGGCGGGTGCGATTTTACATTTTTTGCGCGCGAACGGTGGCCGGCGGGGATTGCGCGTCATGCTTTAATATTCAATTTTCCGCGGTCGTAGTCAACACAATACGTGCGCCACTGCGCGAGGGTGCGCGCACAGCTGTCGGCGGCGAACGCCGCGAGCTTTTTCACCCACGCGTCGCCGCCGACGTAGCGCTGCAGTAATTCAACGCTGGCGGCGCCGTAACGCGAGCAGCTGCGCAATTGTCCCCACGCCGTGACTTCCGCCATGCTTTTTATCACCGACTCGAGCCGATCGACGCGCCCGTGCGCCAGCGCCAGATCGAGCCGGTCGGCGGCGGGCTGCAATTCCTTCAACACATAGGAGAGGGCGCCGTCGCTGATCGCCGCCAGGCGCGCGGGGTAAATCGCCTGCACGATGCGCTGAACGGCAACGACGCGTGCGGCTTCGCTTGGCCACTTCGGCTGGCGCAATCGCGCGGCGGGCGCCAGGGCCGAC
Organism: uncultured Streptomyces sp.; assembly: GCA_964510405.1. GTDB lineage: Bacteria > Pseudomonadota > Gammaproteobacteria > Burkholderiales > SG8-41 > PALSA-1004. Next base: position 2,924 of record CAZEAX010000368.1, read on the forward strand.
GGCACGGCAAGCTTGAGGTCGAGCAGATAGTTATTGTCGGGCGAACCGCGGCCCTCGACGAGCAGCACATAGCGTTCGACGCCGAGGCTGCCGTTGCCTGCGACGCGCCGCGCGATGTCGAGCAAGCGGTAGAACTTAGGCTCGGCAGTCGCCGCCGCAAAACGTTTGATCAACGCGGCGACGCGGCGGCGCTCGGCAGGTGTGATTTCCAGCGCGTGATCGCCGTCGATGCGCAGCCGGCGTCCTTGTTTGCCGCGTGTGGTGCGCCTGTCGAGCAATTCGACGCGGTTTCTCTGTTCCAGCGGGTGCAGCAGGTCCCTGACCATGCCGTCCGCGGTCGCGCGTTCGATCCAGCGCGGTTTGCCGTCGGCGATCGCCGCGCAGTACGTCTCGGCAAAAGTGCGGCACAGTTTCGCCGCCTGCGGCGGTGCCAACTTGAGATGCGCGGCGGCGATCTGCACGCTCGCCGCGAAGCGCGTGAGTTCCAGCGTGCAGGGTGCCAGCGCGGCTTCGTCGAAATCATTGAGATCGAAGTAGACCAGCCGGTTGTCGCCTTTAAAGGTGCCGAAATTTTCGAGGTGCAGATCGCCGCACGCGAGCACGGCGGGTGCTGCCGCCAGCGTCGCATCGCGCGGCAAAGTCGCATAATAAAGATGGCACGTCCCGCGAAAGAACGCGAACGGGTCGCGCCGCAGCAGTTCGAATTTGCGCCGCAGACGCTGCGGATCGCGCCCGCGGTTGTAGGCGAGGATGGATTGTGTAACGCTGTCGACTTTCAGCATGGCCGCGCTGGATTACCGGGGGAGGTTGTCATGGATCTGGGCGTGTTTCCGAATTCCGATCAGGCACTGGGGCTCGCCGCCGCGACCGTCTGCGGTGCGCTGATCGGTTTTGAACGCCAGCTGCGCGGCCATCCCGCGGGCTTACATACCAATGCGCTGGTTGCGTTGGGGTCGGCCGCATTCGTCATTGCGAGTGTCCTGGTCGGTGATGTTTCGGGGCCGGCGCGGGTCGCCGGCCAGGTCGTCACCGGGGTGGGGTTCCTGTGTGCCGGAGTCATTATGCATCAAGGCGTCACGGTGCGCGGCATCAACACCGCTGCGACGGTATGGTGCGCATCGGCGGTCGGCGTGCTCGCGGGCTTCGGTCAATTATGGTGGGCGGGCCTGGTCGCGCTGCTCATCGTGGCGACGAATTTCACCCTGCATTACGTCGAGCATTCCATCATTCAATCGCAGCGCGCGAAGCCGCATCCGGCCGACGGCGAGCGCGTGGACTCCGGCGGCGACAAAGTCTAGGCCGCGATTACTTATTTTGCAGACGATGAAGCAGGAAAACGCCTGCTGCAGGTGTGAATAACGCAGTGTCAGGATTGACGTTTCCGCGCGACCAAGGAAAATTCAGTTTCCGCCCCGAGGAGCACCCTATGCAACCGCAGGCCACCACGCCGCACCAGCGCAACGAACGCGACTCCGCCGAACTCCAGACCACGCTCGCCGCGCGTTACGCGCGCACGCGCGCGCAAACCGAGCGTCTCGCGCAACCATTGTCGGCCGAAGACTGCGCGCTGCAGTCGATGCCCGACGCGAGCCCGGTCAAATGGCACCTCGCGCACACGACGTGGTTTTTCGAGACCTTCGTAATTGAGCGCGCAGTGCCCGGTTACCGGCCTTTCGCGCCACAGTTTCGCGTGCTCTTCAATTCGTATTACGTGGCGGTCGGTGCGCGCCATCCGCGCCCCGAGCGTGGCATGCTGTCGCGGCCTTCGCTCGACGAGGTGCGCGCGTATCGCCGCTACGTCGATGCGCAAGTGACGAGCTTGCTGTCCTCTGCCGACGTCGACCCGCAATGGCTCGAGTTGATCGAACTGGGCATCAATCACGAGCAGCAGCACCAGGAATTGATCGTCACCGACCTCAAGCATTTGCTGGCGAAGAATCCGCTGCAGCCCGTATACGTCGAGCCGGCGGCGATGCCGGCCGCCGCCGCGGCGTCGCTGGCGTGGATCGCTCTTCCCGACGGGATACGCCAGATCGGCCACGCGGGCGACGGCTTCCGTTTCGATAACGAGGAGCCGCGCCACCGCGTGTTTCTCGACGCCTGCGCGATCGCGTCGCGGCCGGTGACCGTGGGCGAATATGCCGATTTCATAGCCGACGGCGGATACCGCCGCGCGGACCTGTGGTTGTCCGAAGGGTGGGATTTATGCAACACCCAGGGTTGGGCCGCGCCGCTCTACTGGCACGTCGATCGCGAGCCTGGCATGGCCTTCACGCTCCATGGCGCGCGCGCGCTGAATCCGGCCGAGCCGCTATGCCATGTGA
>CAZEAX010000369.1:0-5224 GCA_964510405.1 uncultured Streptomyces sp.
AAGCACAGCGTTCAGGGAGAAAAAGCAAAAACAGGAATCGATCGCGTCGTGTGAGTTTATTTTTCCTCTATGACTTGCCTTTAGCCTGTTTCGGCGTTCATCGGCGTTCATCGGCGGTTCCGCATTGCGCCTGAAACCGTCGGAAGAAGGCTCACGCGGCCGCGAGCCGCGCGAGCGGTTTTTCGCGTATCGGCAGGTTGATGAGGGCGGCGAAGATGCCGAGTGCGATCGCAATCATCCACACCGTATCGTAGTTGCCGGTGCGGTCGTAGATGAGGCCGCCGAGCCACACGCCGAAAAAGCTGCCGATCTGGTGGGAGAAGAACACAAAACCGCCGAGCATCGCGAGATAGCGCACGCCGAATACGACGCCGACGATGCCGTTGGTCAGTGGGATCGTAGAGAGCCACAGGATGCCCATCGCGGAAGCGAACACGTAGACCGAAGTCGGCGACAGCGGTGCGAGCAGGAACAGCGCAATCACGACGCTGCGCGTCGCGTAGATGAAAGTCAGCAAATGCTTCTTCGGCAGGCGCGCGCCGAGCGAGCCCGCGGCCCACGTGCCGATGATATTGAAGAGCCCGATCAGCGCGAGCGCGGTGACCGCGACATTCGGGCCGAAGCCATGGTCTTTCAGATAGGCGGGCAGATGGATCGCGATGAATACGACCTGAAAGCCGCAGACGAAATAGCCCGCGGTCAACAGCCAGAAGCTGCCGTTCTGGAAAGCTTCGGCGAGCGCCTGCCGTATCGTTTGGCTGCCGGCCGCGTGCGCGCGCTTCGGCTCGCTCAAGCCGAGAGCGGTCGGCGCCATGATCAGGGCGATCAATCCGAGCACCAGCAGCGCATCGCTCCAGCCGATTCCGCCGATCAACCATTGTTCGACGGGCACCATCATGAATTGGCCGAACGATCCGGCGGCGGCGATGTAGCCCATTGCCTGCGAGCGTTTGTGCGCGGGAAAACTGCGGCCGACTACGCCATAAATCACGCTGTAAGTAACACCCGACAACGAGAGGCCGATCAACACGCCGGCGGACAGACTGAATGCGACCGGTACCGCCGATATCGTCATCAGCGCGAGACCCGCGGCGTACATCAGCGCGCCGCCGATGATCACGCGCGGCGCGCCGTAACGGTCGGCGAGCCCGCCGGCGAGCGGCTGCGCCGCACCCCACAGCAGATTCTGCAAAGCGATCGCGAACGAAAACACTTCGCGGTTCCAGCCGAGGTCGGTCGACATCGGACCGAGGAACAGGCCGAGTCCGTGGCGGATGCCCATGGCGAGGGTGACGATCACGCTGCCGCAGACGAGGATGGCGGTCAGCGAGCGGGCGGGGGAGTTAGTCATGTGGCTGTATGTTCAACGGATCGAAATTTGCGCCGGAACGGGATTGTTCTCCGAATCGGTCCCGCATTCAACCGAAAATCGCGCATGCCTGGCATGACCGCCAGGCATGCGAACCGGGCTTTGCTACAGCGCGTCGCACACGGCGGCGGTGACGACCCCGGTCGTTGCTTCGCCGCCCAGGTCGGGCGTGTGGATTTTTTTCGCGGTGACGGCTTCGATCGCTTTCATCATGCGCACTGACGCTTCCTTTTCGCCGAGATGCTCGAGCATCATCGACGCGGTCCAGAACGTCGCGATCGGATTGGCGATGCCCTTGCCCGTGATGTCGAACGCCGAGCCGTGGATCGGCTCGAACATCGACGGAAACGTGCGCTCGGGATTCAGGTTCGCGGTCGGCGCGATGCCGAGGCTGCCGGACAATGCGGCGGCCAGATCCGACAGGATGTCCGCATGGAGGTTGGTCGCGACGAAAGTGTCGAGCATGTACGGTTTCAATACCATTTGCGTGGTGATCGCATCGACCAGCACGCGCTGGGTCTCGACCTGCGGATAATTTTTTGCCACTTCGTAAAAAATCTGGTCCCACATCACCATGCCGTGGCGCTGCGCGTTCGACTTGGTGACGAGCGTCAGATGCTTGCGCGGGCGCTTGGCCGCGAGCTCGAACGCGAAGCGGTGAATGCGCTCGACGCCGTTGCGCGTGAACACGGAGGTTTCGGTCGCAACTTCCTCGGGCAACCCGGTGTGCACGCGGCCGCCGCTGCCGGAATATTCGCCTTCGGAATTTTCGCGGATGATCACCCAGTCGATGCGCTCGCCGCCCGCGAGCGGGCTCGTAACGCCGGGCAGCACGCGCGCGGGACGCACGTTCGCGTATTGGTCGAACCCCTGGCAGATCGGCAGGCGCAGGCCCCACAACGACACGTGATCGGGCACGTCGGGGGCGCCGACCGCGCCGAAGAATATTGCGTCGAACGTCTTGAGCTTGGCGAGGCCGCCTTCGGGAATGTAATAGCCGTGCTTCTTGTAGTAATCGCTGCTCCACGGGAAATGCTCGACCGCGAGCTTGAATCCGCCGTCGCGCTCTGCGAGGATTTTGAGCGCCTGCAGACCGGCGGCGATGACCTCGGTGCCGATGCCGTCGCCGGGAATCGCGGCTATTTTATATTCGCGCATGATTGATACTGTGAAGGGTAAAGGGGGAAGGGCGAAGGGTAGCGGCTCGCGGGTGTTTTGTCATCCTCCGCCGCCAACCTGCGTGTAAAATCCGATTTTTGCCGCGGCGCATTCCCGTCTTGAAAATACTCGCGCTCGAAACTTCGACCGAACTGTGTTCCGCCGCGCTGTGGCTGGACGGCAAGGTCGGCGCACGCGAGGTCGTCGCGGGTCAGCGCAATTCCGAATTGTTGCTGCCGATGGTTGACGCCTTGCTCGCGGCCAACAAGCTCACTCCGCGCGATCTCGACGGCGTCGCGTTCGGTTCAGGGCCGGGCGCATTTACCGGCGTGCGTATCGCCTGCGGTGTCGCGCAGGGCATCGCGTCCGGCGTCGATGCACCCGTTGCGGCGATCGGTACATTGATGGCGCTGGCGGAAGCGTCAGGCGCAGCGCGCGTAGTGTGCTGCCTTGACGCGCGCATGGGGGAGGTCTACCACGCAGCCTATGAGAAACGCGGCGATGACTGGATCGAGGTGCACGCACCCGGCCTGCACAAACCGGCGATGCTGCCGGAATTACCGGCGGGCAAGTGGATTGGATGCGGCAGCGGCTTTGCGGTATTTCGCGATGAACTGGCGGCGCGCTACAACGGAAGTCTCGATCGCGTGATCGAGGGTCTCGTTCCGCACGCGCGCGAAATCGCGGTGCTGGCGGCGCGGCAATTCGCGCGCGGCGATACCGTCGATGCGGCGGATGCGTTGCCGCTTTACGTGCGCAACAAAGTTGCGTTAAAGGTCGGTGAGCGATGAGTATTTGTTCGTCATGCCCGCGGAGGCGGGCATCAAGGGCGATCCGGGGCGTAAATTTTTCTGGGCTCCCGCCTGCGCGGGAGCGAGGATAGCGTGAGCGCACTACTTGATAATTTGCCATGTTATCGCCGCATGGTCGAACACGATCTCGATGCCCTCATGGCGATCGAGAACGTGATTTATCCGCATCCGTGGACGCGCGGCAATTTCAATGACTCGTTGCGCGAGGGTTATCATTGCTGGGTGCTGGAAGCGGGCGGCGAAATCATCGGCTACAGCGTCATGATGATTGCAGCCGGCGAAGCGCATTTGCTCAATCTGAGTATCGCCGGGCAGTGGCAGCGCCGCGGCCGCGGGCGCGAGATGCTGCAATTCCTGGTGAAGCTCGCGCGCGATTTCGCGGCGGAGAAGATTTTTCTCGAGGTGAGGCCGACCAACGTGGCGGGACTCGCTTTGTATGCGGATGCGGGATTCGGCGAAATCGCGATACGACGCGGTTATTATCCGGCGCATGGGGGCCGTGAGGATGCGATAGTGATGCAACTGGAACTCGCATGAGCGCCAGCGTCGACGAATTGTTGCGCAACAGCGCAACACACTTCGCTCCCTTCCCCCACGGAGTGGGGGAAGGGTTGGGGATGGGGGCGCGCGCATGAGCGCGAACCGCGAAGATATCCTCAAAGAACTCGGGCTTACGCCCGTGTGGCAATTGCGCGCGCCGGCGGCCTCGTCGCCCGCGCCGGCCGCCGCGCCGCCCGTCTCAGTTGCGGAAATACCCGCGCGCGAGCCGGTGACGGTTCGCGGCTTGCCCAAAGTGCCGCCGCTCGATGCGCGCGCCACGCAGATCGCCACACTCGAGTGGCCGCAACTGAAGGAAAGCGTCGCGGGCTGCGTCGCGTGTCCTTTGCACAAGGGCCGCAACAAAACGGTTTTCGGCGTCGGCGACGAAGCGGCGGACTGGCTGTTCGTCGGCGAAGGCCCGGGCGCGGAGGAGGATGCGAAAGGCGAGCCGTTCGTAGGGCAGGCCGGCAAGCTGCTCGACAACATGCTGGCGGCGATCAAATTGAAGCGCGGCGTCAACGTCTACATCGCGAACGTCGTCAAATGCCGTCCGCCCGGCAATCGCAATCCGGAACCGGGCGAAGCCGCGCAATGCGAGCCTTATCTGCATCGCCAGATCGTTCTCATCAAACCTAAGCTGATCGTCGCGCTCGGCAAGGTGGCAGCGGTCAACCTGTTGAAACGCGACGCCGCAGTCGCGAGCATGCGCGGAAAAATTCATCAGTACCAGGGCATTCCGCTGATCGTGACGTATCATCCGGCTTACCTGTTGCGCAGCCTGCCGGAGAAGGCCAAGGCATGGGTGGACCTGTGTTTTGCGGTAGAAACGATGCAAGGGTTGCAAAGCGGTAAATCAGCCCCCATGTAGGCTCGGCTGTCTTTCCATTGAGGAGGAAGTGTAATGAAACGATTTTTAGTTACGGCTTTGCTACTGGCAGTCACGCTGGGTCTGGGCGGCTGCGGCTACAACACGATGCAGACGGGCGATCAGCAGATCAAGGCGGCGTGGGCCGAAGTGGTAAACCAGTATCAGCGTCGCGCCGATCTGGTGCCGAACCTGGTGAACACGGTGAAAGGTTTCGCGCAACAGGAAAAAGACGTGCTGCTCGGCGTGACCAATGCGCGCGCCAAGGTGGGCAGCATCCAGGCCACGCCCGAACTCGTGAACGATCCGGGCGCATTCCAGAAATTCCAGGCGGCGCAGGGCGAATTGTCCTCGGCGCTGTCGCGCCTGCTGGTCGTCACCGAGAACTACCCGCAATTGAAATCCGACCAGAATTTCCGCGATCTCCAGGCCCAGCTCGAAGGCACCGAGAATCGCATCACGACGGCCCGCAATCGCTTC